>JANXWC010000175.1 GCA_025351355.1 Hyphomicrobiaceae bacterium | reverse complement strand
CGAAAGGCTTTCCATCGCCTTGCAGAATTACGTTCATGGCGCGTCGAACGCCATGTTTCCGCAACATTTCTGGAGTCCGAAACCTTTGCTCGTTTTCCAAATGATTGGATATGACCGGCTTTCCCGTGCGCAGCGCAAAGCCAGCCGGCGAAGCAAGATCGGACCCGACCGTCGCAATCCCAATCACCCCCGGATCCCAACCAACTCCCGCGCGAACCAATAATTGATTGTTCGCGGGCAGATATTCTAGCACTTTGCAAAATTCCGCTTTGAGCCCTTCAGCCGTCAGGCGCGCCGTATCATTCAATAGCTCGTCCAACGTGGCCCCCTGAAGCGCTCTAACACCCAATTCCGAGAGTATTTCCTGCTGCCGGATTCGCTGCTGCAAAGCGCGAAGTGTTAGATTTGGCTCATCATCGCCAGAAGGTTTTACTTCTACGACGGGAGGACTGTCCTGCGGTGTGTCGGTCATACGTTACAGACCTTTCTGGTCTCGTCAGTCTTTCATGGTGTCTCGTAGCTCGAAGCCCCGGTGGATGCATCGAGAACATAGCACGTTGCACTTCGTTGCAAGTCAGACGCAACAGACGACGCGTTGCTCATGGGTTGCCAGCGTGTGTCGCACCCAAGGCCCCAATGACCTTGACTTCCTGATAGACGCGACCCACGCTGCTTTGCAGCAAATCATGCTGTAATGCTGCGTGGGTGTGAAATGGCCAGTCTTTCCGCCCGTTGTCTTGCAGAACGGCACGAGTTCGAGCCTGGTCAAACGTGATTTCAGTTCTTTCGCCGCCTGGATAACAGCAGAAAACGCCACATCTGGCGCCGGATCGAGATCGAAGACGAGCCGGCCCGGAACTGTTGGCTGAAATGGTGCGCAATTCCAGGGATGAAACTCGATGACGGAGAGTTGCGCCATCGCGGCAATCGTCTGAGCGTCGTCGATCTGCAGGTAGGGTTCGTTGATCGAGGATCACATAACTGTCTGTGTCGACTTCGTAGCGCTTCACAGTGTCAGCCGAGTCGATTTTGCCGACACCTTGCACGGTCTTCTCGTAATTGACGCGCTTGCCGCTTGGATTGTGAATTTGGCGGAAGCTGATTTCGCTTTTACTTTCAATGCCGTTGTAGACCTCGACACCAATGGTCACGAGGCTGAGCCGCAGATAGCCCTTCCAATAGGCACGGTGCTTTTTGGCCATAACGCAATACCTTGTGTTTCATGGCGCGAGGCTCCTATAATATCTGATTTCGCCGGCAGTTCCAAGAGTCAACGCGCCAGATCAGGTTCGCTTCAGCGACTAAGACCAGGCGAGCGTCACCGTTCCGTTTTGCATACAATTTAACTCACAGAGTGAATATAGGTTCTATACACGTTCCTGACATCATGCAGCTGACAAAACGATGGAACTACCTCAACACATCCGCGTTAAATCAGGGGATCATTAGATGATCCGCCAACAGTAACGACACCAAACAAGGATGCTGACGATGAAAACGATTATGCTCGCCGCCGCCGCTGCACTTCTGTCAAGCTCGTCGTTGACGTTCGCTGCCTCGGAGGCCGATTGCACGGCTCTTTGGACCAAGGCCGACGTCAAGAAAGAAGGCAAGCTGTCGGGAGATTGTCTCAAGGCCTACTATGATGCGGCCGAAGCAGCGCAGATCCCCATGGGGAAAGATAAAACGATCCTCACGGACAAGGAATTTATGGATTTCTGCGTCAAGGACGCATTCAAGTCCATGAAGCAGTAGTCTGACAATCACAGACAGGCGGGCCGCGGCACTGCACCCGAAAGGGAGGCTGCCGCGGCCCGGCCACATTTTATTTGCGGCGTAATTTGTACTCATTTTTGAACTTCGATTTCTTCTCACGACGGTTGAAGGCCGAGCACGATCACCCGGCCACCGATAGAGACACGATCATAGAGATCGATAATGTCCTGGTTGAATAGCCGGATGCAGCCGCTGGACACCTGTTTGCCGATCGACCAGGGCTCTCGGGTTCCGTGCAGCCGGAACAGCGTATCGCGGCCATCCTGGTACAGATAAAGCGCCCGTGCGCCCAACGGATTGCCGGGTCCGCCCGGCATCCCGTCGCGATAGGGTATGAGGTCCGGCTGGCGGGCGATCATTTCAGCCGGCGGTATCCAGATGGGCCAGGCTTGTTTGCGGCCAATGGTTGCTTCGCCGCTCCATTGAAAGCCCTCGCGCCCGACGCCGATAGCATAGCGAACAGCAGTGCTGTTCGCGTTCACCAGGTACAGATATCGGGCATCGGTATCGACGATCACGGTGCCTGCGACGTAGGTTCCGTTGTATGGGACCACGGTACGGAACTTATCTGCGCCGAGGTACGACGCTCGCACGGCAGAAACGAGGAACGCGCCATCTCTGTGTTCAGTGTATGCAGACTGGTTTAATTCCAGCTGTGCCTGTGAGCGGAGATCTGAGACGGCTGCAGTCGAACTCGCGCAAGCCGATACTGTGCAACAGATTACACCCACAATTGCCGGACGAAACCAAAGAGTGATCCAGTGAAACGGGTCCATACCAGTCAACTCGCTACGACTGCTCGGGTTCCACGAATTTGCACTGATTTATCGAACGTCATGATTTCATGGAACTTTTACCAGATTTCGTGAGTTTAAGAGACACAGACAGCTGCTCCTCCCCCCTCGAGCGCGTCTGATAAGCCCGCAGACGCGATCCCCGTCGCTGTCTGCGGGCCTTTTTTTGGCACTCGGTTCGGAACCGATGATGGCGGGCTGAGTTTTGATATCATCGCTGGCTGCAACAGACAGGCGGCCGGTTACTTTTCTGAACAAACAGGAGCTTGACCTATGAAAACCATGCTTTCGATTACGGCAATTGCCGCACTACTCGCAATTCCAGCGTATGCCGCAGACGCCAGTAAGGCGGTGACACCTGATACCGCCATCCTGGGTAAAGTGGTACCCAAAGACGCGATGACCTCTAAGCCAATCACGCCCGCCGAACCGGCTGCGTCGCCGGCAGCGGCAGCGCCTGCCGACACCATGGCCAAGACGCCAGCTGATACGACAGCACAGGCACCTGCCGACACTATGGCCAAAAATCCAGCCGATACGACAACACAGGTGCCTGCCGACACTATGGCCAAAACTCCAGCTAAGACGCCAGTCGACACTACCGCATCCGCCAACATGGCCGCCACAGGTGAGATCCGCTACTTGCCTTCCCAGAAAAGCGGTGAATTCTTGATCAGCCGCATTATGGGCGCCTACGTGGTCAACAACGCCAAAGAGACCGTAGGCGAGGTCAATGACATCATCCTGGACCAGGGTGGCAAGGTCGCTGGTGTGGTCGTCGGGGTCGGCGGCTTCCTTGGTATGGGCGAGCGGAACGTCGCAGTTGCCTACGAATCGTCGCAGATTTCGACGGACGCGAACGGCAAGCACATCATCAAGTTGAATGTGACCAAGGATACGCTGCAGAACGCTGCCGTCTACGTCAAGTTGAATAAGGGATTGTAGTTCACAGTCCTACTACCATCACCCGGCAGCGCTTACGCGTTGACGGGTGATGTGCGTTCGACTGACGACAGTGAGAGGTTCAGGCCCGACTCTGCAGAGTGAAGTCCGTACGGGCGCAGCCTCGGCTCGAAGCGCACACGTGACTTTGGTGCCAAAAGATGTGCCGACTTGAGTTGAGGATTTGGCTTAAAGTTACACGTCCTGAGCACCGCGTGGCTGGAAAGATTCCAAACAATTGACGACAGGCTCAAGTTGCAATCTAGCGTGTCTTTAACTCGACGGGTGCGGCAGCAGAGTAAGCGAGAGTCCGAGACTACGGCTCATTTTGCTTGACGGAGGCCGGCTCAGGCGGCGACGCTTTGCGTCGCCGGTGGCGACCAGTTCCAGGGCAGCAGTTCTCTGAGCCGGTTGATCGGATGGCTGCCGATGCGCGCGATGACGTCGGTGAGCCATGCCTCGGGCTC
>JANXWC010000240.1 GCA_025351355.1 Hyphomicrobiaceae bacterium | reverse complement strand
CATCTTCGAAGCAAACTCCGGCAAGCCGATCCTGTCGCTCATTCGCCCCGGCAAGCGGCCGTCGGGGGAAGAGATTGCGCGCGTGCTCGCCCACGTCATTCATCGCATCCGCCGCCGCTGGCCGCAGGTCGGCATTCTCGTGCGCGGCGATGGCCATTACTGTGCCCCGGAAGTGCTGGATTTGCTGCGCAAACTGCGCTGCGACTACATTCTCGGCCTGCCTCGCAACAAGACGCTCGATGCGCTCGCCGAGCCCTGGCGCGCGCAGTGTCGATGGCGTTGGAAGCCGGGCCTCGCCGCTCGCAGTGGACGCGTGCGCCGCTTCCATCAGTTTAAGTATGCAGCCGGTTCCTGGAGCCGAGAGGAAAAGGTGATCGCCCGCGTCGAGGCGACCGCTATGGGGACGGACGCCCGCTTCGTCGTCACCAGCCTCTCCGGACGCGCGAAGACACTTTACGAGAAGGTCTACTGCGCGCGAGGCCGCATGGAAAACCTGATCAAGGACATGAAGCTCTATACGCGATCCGACAAGACGGCGTGCTGGCGCTGGCAGGCCAATCAATTCCGATTGTTCTTGCACATGGGCGCCTACTGGCTGCTGCATTCGCTTCGCATGGCGGCGCCGAAGAAGTCGCGCTGGCGCGGCGCCACCTTTGCGACGATCCGCAACGTCTTCGTGAAGATCGCCGTGCGCGTCGAAGAATTGAAGCGCTCGATCAGGCTGGCCTTTCCGCGCCATCTGCCCCACGCAGACGCGCTGGCGCTCATCACGGGCAGCCTCACCGCGCAAGGTCCGTGATCAACGCGGCGTGTGCCGCTGAGCCCCGATCATTCACCCCAACGCGTCACAAAGCGTCCCGCCCAAAGTCACCCGTCAACCCGGCCGGCGCAGCACGACCACTGTCGCCCGGCTTCACGAACGACGACTACGGCGAATAGAGTGGGTTAGGTGTCAGTCGCTTTCAATCGGTTCATCGGCGGGGTACGCGGCGTATTTGAAAACGCGCGGATCATAGGCGGCGCGTTTTTTGGTCTCGCAAGCGTCGCAGACAAACGCGCAAAACACGCGGCGTGCATCACAGAGTTCACGGCGCACATGACCGGAACCGCACGCGCACAGGCGCAGAATGGGAAACGTGAAACGCATTTTGGTTGTCCTTCTCTGATTGGCCTTGGGTCGCGCACGCGGGCGCACAGCGGCGCGCTGCGTGGCCAGAGACAACGCGCCGAATGTTCACGGAACGGTTTAGGTTTCGTCAGGCTGCGGCGCGGTCTGCGCTGCTGGCTTGAAAGCCGTCGAGATAGGTCACGGCCTCCTGCGCCTTGGCAGCAGCGGCAAACAGCGCGCGCGGATTTGCTTTCATCACGGTGAGCCAGTGCTGAATATAGCGCGCGTGGTCGGGGTGCGGCTCGGCCGCGATGCCAAGGCGCGCGCACAAAAATGCCGAACAGAGATCAGCGCACGTCTCTTCGAAACAATAAGCGTCGTCGCCAAACCGTTTGCCAAACTCGCGGTTCAGGCGACCCGGGGTCCCTGAAAAATGGCAGGCCTCGTGCCCCAGAACCGAATACCAAGATTCTGTGCGTGAGCGGCCGTCCGTATCAAAAAACCGCGCTTCGTCCGGCATGTGGATGGTGTCGGTCGATGGGCGATAATAGGCCTGCGCGCCACCGATGACGATCTTGGCACCGGTTGCGGCGAAGTAGGCGTCTGCCGACGCAATGCGGTCGATGGGGTTGGGCGGCAATGCTGTGGCGGCCTCATAACCGATGACTTGTTCGGCAGCAAACACCCAATAACCGCGCGCCAAAAACCGCCGCTCATTGTCCGTGCTGTCGTCGGCTGTCCCAGCGTCGGGCTTTGCCGTCATCTCGCGGTAAAACACGATGGGCGAGGCCGTCTCGCCCTTGCGGACGGTGGCACCTTTCTCGTTCCATTGCCGCAGCGTCGACCATTCGCCGGATGCGTAGCCACGCTCCAGTGCAGTCACCCAAAGGCTCAAGATGTTGACGCCGCGATAGACTTGGCCAGTAAGGGCGTTGGTTGGCAACACCGGGCGCGCACCGCCCCGTTGCCACGGCATAATGGGATCGCCTGGGTTGCTCTCGATGGCGGCCAGGATCTTGTTGGTGATGGTTTCGTAGATCGATTGGCGCGTTGCTGTGGGGTTGGATTTCATAACGCTGAACTCCTGATTTAAGAACCGACAGTGCGAAAATGAAGGACTGAATTCAGTCTCAAAATGATAACATAAGTTCCTATTTTGTTCTATGAAAGAATTAATTTTTACGAAGCAATTTCAATCACATAATGTTGCAGCGCTTGATTGTTTGTGAGGTCGTTTTTGCGCGCGCTATCCAACCAAGCGCCATTCCTTGGAATGGCAAATCGGCTTGGTCCTGTGTCTGCCGCGTGGAGCCGCCCTTGCCCCGCAAATGGGGCGGGCCGCGCGGCTGACCAGGGCCTGCCGCGTGGTGAGCCCGGCATTCGTCGCCTGGACGCTATGGTGGCAACGCTCTCGGCATCATAGTCCGCGCCAGGGACAGCAACCCGCATGGGCCGAGACCCGCAGCCCAGCAGCGGGGCTCGGGTCCGCGGCCAGTGATTGTATCGATCTCGGTCATCGCGTGCCGCGGACTATGGCCCGGCCGCGGCCAACTTCGGCCGCGGGGCGCCCGTCAGTTTCTTGGCGCGCATACAATGCGCCTTACAACTGCGCGCCCGCCGGCGTGGCACCCGATCAACGGTAGCCAAGCCGACAGCGCACTTAGGATGGTGAGCTTGTCGACTTATCGACCGCCCGCTTTGATGGCCTGGAGTGCTGACTCCAAAGGCAGAATAAGGCGGCGCGGATGGCCCATGATTGCGACGAAGCCATGCCGCTCATAGAAGCGTTGTGCGGCATCGTCCTTTGCGTCAATCACTACGGCAAAGGCGCCGATGTTGCCGGTCGCCACATATTCGACGGCGTGCGCCAAGAGAGCCGTGCCCAGCTTGTGGCCTTGCGCCTTGGTTGCTACGGCCAGCCGTCCCATTAGGACGACTGGCACAATCGGGTAACGTGGCAGCCCCTTCGTCAGGGTATCGGGAATCTCTGCAAGCGCGAGGCTCATCGCACTGAGTGTATAGAATCCAGCGACGGCGCTCGTCGCCAGGTCGACAGCGACCATGCATTTGGCGACACGCCGACGAATGTCCTGGGTCACTTGGGTTTTGAAATACCGATCGAGGGGCTCGGAGCCACACGTGAATGTGGCTCGGTCGTGCTGCTTGCCGAGCGGCTCGATCAGATAGGGCTGTTGCGGTTGAGTTCCGCCTGTTACGGGCAAATCAGTCACGGATCAGCCGACGACGCGCAGCGAAGGCTTCCTTGAGTGCCTTGGTCGGTTGCGGCGGATTGATCAACAGCTCGGCGACTTGCTCGCTGGCCTCACGTGACAGCCTCATCATCTCGGTCTCGGCGACGATCTTTTGCGCGGCCTCTGCCGTCGCCGTCACGACGAAGTCGCTCACCGAACGGCCCTGCAGCTCGGCGGCACGTTTTACGGTGGCGAGCAGCTCCGGGCTGATGCGGGCCTCAATACGGGCGGTGCGTGTCGTTGTTGTGGTCATGCAGCAATGTACGGCAAAACGCCTAACAAAGTCAACTCTAGCAAACGGACACTTCAGCGAACGAAGGCTGTAAGACAAGAGTTCAGCTCGCGCCAACGGCGGCTACAATGCGAAAACGTCGTCGAACGCTATCTGGTGGTTGCTTTTCTCTGAATATACAATCTTTAGATGAAGTCGTGACGAACTCAACGCGTCCTCCGGCTATGGGCGTGCCGAATGGATCAGCAGCGGGTTGCCTTCAGCGGTGGGCCCGAAGAACCCGTGCGGTCTTACGGAGTTGGTTGGCCGCCCAGTTCGTTGGGCGGCCTCATGTTCGTCTTGACGGCTAAAACCAATGAGCACGCGATGTTGCTGTTGGCTTTTGAACTGCGCGCTTACATCATGCCACCCATGCCACCCATGCCGCCCATGCCACCCATACCGCCACCATCAGCAGCCGCGCCGCCGCGCTTCGGGGCCTCGGCAACGCCAGCCTCGGTGGTGATCATCAGGGCTGCAATGGACGCCGCGTCCTGGAGAGCAATACGGACGACCTTTGCTGGATCAATGATACCTTGCTCGATCATGTCGCAATATTCATTGGCTTGCGCGTCGTAACCGAACGAGGCTGATTTCTCCCCGAGCACTTTGCCCACCACAATCGAGCCTTCGACGCCGGCGTTCTCGGCGATTTGCCGGATCGGCGCTTGCAAGGCTCTGCGGACGATGTTGATACCGGCATCCTGGTCTTCATTGTCGCCCTTGACCGTGATTGCCTTCGTAGCCTTCAACAACATGACGCCACCACCCGGCACAATGCCTTCTTCGACCGCGGCACGTGTGGCATTGAGCGCATCGTCGACGCGATCCTTGCGTTCTTTGACTTCGATTTCGCTTGCGCCGCCAACCTTGATCACCGCAACACCGCCGGCCAGCTTGGCCAATCGCTCCTGTAGCTTCTCCTTGTCATAGTCCGACGTCGTCTCTTCTATTTGCGCCTTGATCTGCGCGACACGCGCCTCAATTTCTTTCTTCTTGCCGGCGCCATCTATGATGGTGGTGTTTTCTTTTGTGATCGAGACCCGTTTGGCTTTGCCCAGCATCGTAAGATCGACATTCTCGAGCTTGATGCCGAGATCTTCGCTGATCACCTGTCCGCTGGTGAGCACGCCGATGTCTTCCAGCATGGCCTTCCGGCGGTCACCGAACCCAGGCGCCTTGACAGCGGCAACCTTTAATCCACCACGCAATTTGTTGACGACGAGCGTTGCAAGCGCCTCGCCCTCGACCTCTTCGGCAACGATCAGCAATGGTTTGCCAGATTTCACGATGGCTTCGAGAACTGGCAACAGGTCTTGCAGGCTCGCCAGTTTCTTCTCATGGATGAGAATGTAGGGCT
>JANXWC010000169.1 GCA_025351355.1 Hyphomicrobiaceae bacterium | reverse complement strand
TGCCCTCGGGCAGGGCTGCGTCCCGAGGACCTGACGGACGAAACGCGGCTGGCAGCCATGGCCATGCCGCAGCCGCTGCGGCTCGATTTTCTCGTGCCTGAGACGCTGGGGTCGGACACGTATCTGATTGGCGAGATCGCGGGCACGCGCGTGACGGCCCGCTGCGCGCCGGGAACGCGGCCGGAAGTCGGGGCCAAGGTCACGGTACATGCCGATGCAGCCCGGCTACAGTTGTTCGATGTCGAGACGCGGCAGCGGATTTGACGGTCATCCCATCCGCGATCTTTTCCGCCAGCATCATGATCGGCGCCTGGATGTTGGCGGTGGGCACGCGCGGCATGATCGAGCCGTCGACCACGCGCAATCCTGCGATCCCGCGCACCCGCCCCTCGCCATCCGTCACGGCCATCGCGTCGCTCCCCATGCGGCACGTCCCCGCCGGGTGATGCTCCGTGTTCGCAACGGTGCGCAACCAGAGCGCGATGCCGGCATCGCTGGCGCCGTCGAGGTCGGGATCGAGCGAGGCGGAGCGGAATGGATCCCACGGCTTCTGCGCCGCCATCTCGCGCGTGCGCTTGATGCCGTCCACCATCTCGGTGATATCGCGCGGGTCGCTGAGATAGTTGAATTGGATCGCGGGATGCGCGCGCGGGTCTGCCGATTTCAGGCCAATGCGGCCGCGGCTCGCGGGGCGCATCTGGCTGACGAAGTACTGGAAGCCATCGCCAAGCACGACGCGGCCATCCTGGAAGTCGGCGAGGAAGGCCAAGAACTCGTGCTGCATGTTGTGGTAGGGCGCGCCGCTGCCGCTGTCGAAAAACGCGCCGACCTCGAAGAAGTTGGACGCGCCTAGGCCTTGGCTGGTGAGCAGCCACTCAAGGCCGATCTTCGCGCGACCGAGCAACCCGAGCTGGTTGTTGATCGACACCGGCTTATCGCAGCGATAGCGCAGCGGGGCGACGATGTGGTCCTGCAAATTCTCGCCGACGCCGGGCAGATCGAGGCGTACCGAAATGCCGTGCGCACGCAGATGATCGGCCGGCCCGATGCCCGACAGCATCAGTAGTTGCGGCGAGGCGATGGTGCCGGTACTGAGGATCACCTCGCGCCGGGCCTCGACGGTCGCCGGACCGGACGCCAAAACGCAGTCGACGCCGGTCGCCCGCAGTCCGTCGAAGCGCAGGGCCGTCACGAACGCGCCGGTCTTGATGGTGAGGTTCGCTCGCTGCCGCACGGGTCTGAGATAAGCCTCGGCCGCGCTGCAGCGCACGCCCGCACGGATGGTCGCTTGCGTGCGATGGGTGCCCTCCTGCGGGCCGGAATTGTAGTCCTTGGCGTGGGGGAGACCCCAGGCGGCGCCGGCGGCGAGAAAGCGCTCGTAGAAGACGTGATCGGCTTTGCTTTCCACGACGCTTACCGGACCCTCCGTCCCGCGCTCCGGCGTCGCCGCGCCGTGATAGGTTTCGAGTTTCTTGAAATAGGGCAGGCAGTCCGCGTAGTCCCAGCCTTCGACGCCGAAATCCCGCCAGCCGTCGAAGTCGCGCGGATTGCCACGCACAAAGACCATGCCGTTGATGGCCGAACTGCCGCCAAGCCCGCGCCCGCGCGCCTGGCCGATGCGGCGGCCGCCCAGCTGCGGCTCCGGTTCGCTGGCGTAGCGCCAGTTGTACGTCTTGCTCTCGATCGGAAAGGTCAGCGCCGCGGGCATACGGATGGTGATGTGATTGGCTTCTGGCCCGGCCTCCAACAGGCAAACGGTCCCACCCGGGTTCGCCGACAAGCGATTGGCCAGCACGCAACCGGCCGAGCCGGCGCCTATGATCACATAGTCGTATGTGGCCATGCTCAGACCACGCCGGTAATTTTTGTCGCGTTCAGGAACTTGCCTGCCGTGAAGCCGCGCGCTGCCGCCAGGGGGATCTGGATCAGCTGCACCAGCATCGCCTCCATGATCGGGTTGAGCGGGATGGGGACGTCGGGGTAGGTCAGTACGTGCAGGGCATCTTGCTCAGGCGGCGCCGAAGCCGTGGGGGCCACCGCGACCACCTTGCCGCCGAGACCCAGCACCTTGTCGATCAGCGCGGTATCGATGTCGCGCGTCTTGCGGTCGCCGAGGAAGATGACCATCTGGAAACCCGCGCGCACCAGTTCGATCGGCCCGTGGCGGAACTGGCCGCCCGAGAGCGCTGTAGAGGCAAGTTTTGCCGCCTCGTTGGTCAGCAGCCCGGCCAGCTGCGCCGAGGCCAGACTCTTGCCGCGCCCGGCATAGACGATCGGTGCCTTTGCATCGAGAAAACCGGCGACCCCCATCACGGCAGGCTCCCAACTCTCGAGCAGTCGCCCTGCGGCATCGGCCGCCCGCGCGAGGTCCTTGCCCGCTTGGGGCAATGATGCCGTCAGCGCGCCGAACAGGAGATGGAGGCAAGCCAGCCCCCCGGTGTGAGACTTGCTCGAAACCGTCAACTCCGGTCCGGCATTCGAGGTGAGCGGAATATCGACCCAATTTGCCAGCGTGTTGCCGGCGAGATTGGTGACCGAGATCACGGTCGCGGGCCGCCGGTCGGCAACGCGCGTCAACTCGACGATCTCGCCGCTCTCGCCCGACTGCGAGATCGCGATCATCAGTGTCCGGCTGCTGATCGCCTCGGGGATCTGCTGCACTAGCTCGGAGGCGTCGAGCAACATGACGGGGATGGATTGCGACTGCGCCAGCCGCAGGTAAACGGGGTAGGCGCCGTAAAGCGAGCTACCCATGCCGGTGAGCAGGATACGGTCGAACGCGCCCGCGCCAAGGC
>JANXWC010000162.1 GCA_025351355.1 Hyphomicrobiaceae bacterium | reverse complement strand
GCCACAACCGAGTGCGCTCCGCCGGCATGGCCGATGTGTCCTGGTTTTCGAACACGGAGTGATCGAAGATGCCGAGGACATCGAACGTCGTCCGCGTGACGAACGCGAACAGCACTTCATCAGTTCGTTCGACGAACCCCTTCGTCTCAAGTTTCGTGCCCAGATGGAAGTGATGAAAGCCCAACACGTTCAGGAGGAAGTCCTTGTCAGCCCACCGGTCGACGGCTTAGCCGATTTTCAGCGCTGCGGGCGTATAGCCTTCGCGCCAGGCTCCTAGCGAAAGGTGGGGGCTCAAGTCATCGCCGCTCTCCACCTTCGTGAGGAATTGCGTGATCTGGGGTTTGAGCGATTTCCAGCGAGGGTCTTTGCTGGCGCTTTGGTTGATCGCGATCGTGCGCTTCCCTTGCCTTACAAAGCGCATTTGCCAACTCAGGAATACGATCATTAAGCTCGCCATCGACATTTGCTCAAGCTTCTCTTTCGACCCCTTGTCGTTCGGAACCCGCGGAACGACCTTTATGATCCCGTCGCGTAGGCGGCGGACGCGCTTCGACTCTGTTGTTTTTCCAGTCATTGTTACTTTGTTTCGACCTCTTGATGCCTTGTGAAGGTAGCGCGAACTGATTCACGACGCCACCCGGTATGCTCCACCGTCCCACTCCTTCCCGCCGAAGTTCTCCGCCCACGCGGAGATCGACCCATATTGATGCTTAACGCGGTATGGCCAGCGGGGGCTCCTCCGCCCACGCGGTGATCGACCCGACACGGCGATCACGGAGCTGCCCGACGGCCTGGCTCCTCCGCCCACGCGGAGATCGACCCTTGGCTTAGGTCAGCCGCTGGGTCGCCCCGGCGGCTCCTCCGCCCACGCGGAGATCGACCCGACCTGCTGCCGGCGCTGGATCGTTCCAGTCCGAAAACGTTACTCCCATGGGCGTCGAGCTAGCGATCGTCGCCTTGCCTTCGCACGGCCGAGACACAGGATTTGCGCCGCAAGGGCCAAACCAAGGAATGGAGCTAACGAGGAAAGCATGTCTGCCGAGATCTTGACGCACCGCACCCTGGGACGCCTACCCCGACAATTTGCGCTCCCTTTGTTCGGTGCCAACAATCGCCTCGATCGAACGCGGAATAGCATCCAGATAGTCGGCCCAAGACTGCATGACGGCCCGCCGTTCATCCAGGTACGTGGTTCTTCGGTAGGCGGCTCTGACTCGATTCTGGTCAGAGTGCGCCAGCGCCGCCTCGCTGACTTCGTCGCGCACTCCAGTTTCGGCCGCCCAGGTCTTGAAAGACGTACGAAAGCCATGCGCCGTCGCGCGGTCAGCGTACCCCATGTCTCGAAGTGCCTTGGTGAATGCCATATCGGAATAAGATTTCCCTTTGACGTTTGGGAAGCAAAGTAGTCCATTCGGACTTGTCGCGCTCATTTGCCCAAGCAAGGTTATCGCCTGCCGCGACAATGGGACGATGTGTTCGCTCCGTGCTTTCATGCGGTCGGCCGGTATAGTCCAGATGCCAGTAGCGAGGTCGATCTCTGACCAGCGCGCGCCGCGCGTTTCGCCGCTTCGCGTCGCCGTCAAGATGAGAAATTCAAATGCCAATCGACATGCCAGCGGTCCCTTGCGAAGTCTGAGCCGGAAAATCAAAGATGCGACGTCAGCATACGGTAAAGCTGCGTGATGACTTTGGTCATGTCGGCGTTGCCCAAGCTCCCGTCCGACGCCCGTGCACGGACTGGCCTTTTCGCGCATTTCACGCGTGATTGCAGAAACAAATACAGCATCGATACGCTGGAGTACGCGCCGAGCGGTCTCCTCTTTTGTCCTCCAGATTGGAGTCAAGAGTGCAATGATCTCGCTTGGTTTGACATCGGCAATCGGTCGCTGGCCTATATGCGGCAATACATAGGTCGACATGGTCGACACCCATTGGTCCCGATGTTTGCCGTTCGAGAGTTGTGGTTCCTTGGCCGCCCAGAAAGCCCGCCAACAGTCTTTAAACGTTGGACGATCGTCGATGATCTCCAGAACGGCGGTCTGCTTGGCCGGTAGTCGCTCGATGCGCCGTTCTTTGATCGGGTCACGGCCCTCAGAAACCGATTTTCTGATCTCGTGCGCCTTCTCCCGGGCCTCGGCCAAGGACAGTGTCGCCAGGGGACCCAAACTTACGTCACGTCGCACGCGATGAATGGTGATGCGCATGATCCAAAGCCGGCTGCCATTCGACATAATGCGTAGTCGAAGACCACCGCCGTCCACGTAGACCCCCGGCGTCGTGCATGAGCGGACGAACGATGAATTCAGGCAGTGCTGCGGGCCATGCCTTGCCAAAATAGTTCCCCCTTTGGTTCCCCCTTTGAGGGGGAGATGGGGGTGGATCGGTCGAGATGCCT
>JANXWC010000154.1 GCA_025351355.1 Hyphomicrobiaceae bacterium | reverse complement strand
TGGCGGTCTTGGCCCGCTCGATAATTGCGCGGCTGTCGGCAAGGGACCGTAATGTAAAGACGTGGGTCAGGTCCGCGCCGGGAATTGGCAGCCGTACCGGCTCCGCACCGGTTGCCAGCAAGAGGCGATCAAAGGGGAAGGCGCGCCCGTTAGCCGTGGTCACGGTATGGGCCGAGGTATCGATCCGCATCACTGCCGTTTTCAAATGAAGGTCGATCTCCTGCTCAGTGTAAAAATCCGCGGATCGCAGCGGTATCCAGTCCTCCTGCGCTTCACCTGCGAGATAGTCCTTGGACAGATTTGGTCGATCACAGGGCGCGTCGGCCTCCTCGCTCAGCATGGTGAGGCTGCCCATGTAGCCGAGCCGGCGCAGCATCTCGGCGCAGGCAAAACCCGCGGCCCCTCCGCCGACAATGACGACACTTTTCGGGTGACTAGCTACGGGCGATGCCGGTTGCGGCTTCGCAGCAATCTGTTCGCGCACCACGAACCTATCGCCGTTGCGATCCACACTCCAGCAGGCGATCGGGTCGAAGGCGGGAGCGCCAAGCGCCTCGCCGGTGCGCAGGGAGAAGCAGGCATGGTGCAAGGGGCACCGAACGGTGTCCCCGATCACGATCCCCTCGGCCAGCGCTCCGCCGTAATGGGTGCATGTTGCGCCAACCGCCAGCATCTCCTCGCCGACACGGGCAAGCAGGACCGCCTTCTCGCCAACATGACCGCGCAACATTTGTCGGTCGCCAAAATCGGCGAGCGTGACTCCCTGGGTCAGGTCGGGGCCTTCGTCTTGGGGGGTATGGGATCCCATCTCACGCTTCCTTCGCGAACGGCTCGGACATTGCAGAAATCGACGCTGGATATTCCGCCCAAAGCTTCGATAGAGACGCGCACAGATGGTCCATATCGGCGTCGGTGTGTTGCGGTGTCGGTGTCAACCGCAGCCGCTCGGTGCCGCGCGGCACCGTCGGATAGTTGATCGGCTGCACGTAGATGCCGAAGCGCTCGGCCAGGGTGTCGGTGATCCATTTGCAGCGGACGGGGTTTCCAACGAACACGGGAACGATGTGTGATGGATTGTCCATAACCGGCAGTCCGGCGACGGTGAGCCGCCGTTTCAGCGCCCGCGCACGCTCCTGCAGGCACGCACGCTCGATCTCACTCGCGCTCAGATATTCCACGCTCGCCAACGCTCCGGCGACGACGGCAGGCGCAAGCGAGGTCGTGAAGATGAACCCGGGCGCAAACGAGCGTATGGCGTCACAGCACGCGCGTGAAGCGGCGATATAGCCGCCCATGACGCCGAATCCCTTTGCCAGCGTGCCGTTGATGATGTCGACGCGGCCCATCTCCCCATCGCGTTCGGCAATCCCGGCGCCGTGAGGGCCGTACAGCCCGACTGCGTGAACTTCGTCCAGATACGTCAAGGCGCCGTAGCGCTCGGCCAAATCGCAAATCTCCCTGATGGGGGCGATATGCCCGTCCATCGAGTAAACGCTCTCGAATACGATCAACTTTGGCGCGTCGGCCGGCGCCTTCCGGAGTAGCCGCTCCAAGTCTGCACTATCGTTGTGCTTGAAGATCAGCTTCGATGTGCCGCCGTGGCGTATGCCCTCGATCATCGAGGCGTGGTTCTTCTCGTCGGAGAAAACCACGAGCTCCGGCAATAGCCGCGCAAGTGTCGCCAACGTTGTGTCATTGGCCACGAAGGCCGAGGTGAAGAGCAGTGCCGTTTCCTTGCCGTGCAGCCGGGCAAGCGCACTTTCAAGTTCGATGTGATAGTGCGTCGTGCCCGAAATATTGCGTGTACCGCCCGAACCGGCTCCGGCAGCATCGATTGCGGCGTGCATGGCGCTCCGCACGACTGGCGATTGCCCCATGCCTAGATAGTCGTTCGAGCACCACACGGTGACGTCGCGGCTCGCAGCATCGATCGTCTGTCGGGCATGGGGGAACGCACCACAGGACCGCTTGATGTCGGCAAAGACGCGGTAACGTCCCTCCGCCTTGAGCGAGTCCAGTGCTTGAATGAACTGGGCCTGGTAGCGCATGCGATTGCTCCATGGAATCCTGGGACACGGAGTCTGGACGTGCGCGGCGGCAGCGCTTTCTGCTTCCGCCCCCTTTACTCTGGGTCCACAAGCCCTTCTGCATGTGCTCGCGCCATGACGTCGGCGACAATTCGATCGCACCGTGCGCCATCGAAGGCGTAGGCTTCGCTGAGGCCGGCATCCATCTCCTGAGCGAGGCTCTCTCGCAGCAAACCACGTGCACGGAAGAATCGCGTCCGCACTGTTGCCTCCGGAATATCCAACGCCTGGGCGACATCCTCGACGCTCAGCTCCTCGATCGCGCGCAAGACGAACACCGTCCGGAAGGCTTCCGGTAAGCGGTCGATGCGAGCTTCCAACAGCGCGCGGGTCTGGGCGCGAATGACCGACTGTTCGGGGCTGCGCGTGATGGGGTCGGTAAGCGCTTCCTGGATCTCGGGGTCGTGGGACGTCACGGCGGCCTCCAATGGAATGATCTGCGCACTCTTTCGCCGCAGCCGCCCGAGCGCTTCATTGGTCGTGATGCGAACCAGCCAGGTCGAGAGCTTACTTTCGGCGCGGTATTTTCCCAGGGCGCGCCACGCATGGAGATAGGCCTCTTGGACGACATCTTCGGCCTCGGTGTTGTTCCGCACGATACTGCGCGCCGTGCGGAATAGGAGCTGGTTGTGCCGACGCATGATGGCCTCGAAGGCCACCCCGTCGCCGCCTGCGGCGCGTGAGATCAGCTCTGGCTCCGGGTTGGCATTCGAGTGGCGATCGATCGCCTGGGTCTGAAGAGATAGCATGTTCGCCTACATTCATTTGGTGAAGTGGGAGACTGTTGCAGCCGCAGATCGTTATTCTGGCTCGGCGACCAATTATATCATCATCTTGGCGCGAGAGGCGACTTCGTTGCCCGGCGGAGAGCGCCGCAACAGGGAGCCCTCCGCCGAAGCATATTGCGTAGATCAACCCTTGGATCGCCAGCCTTGCGTGACTTCGTCCTTGTGCGCCGCGAAGGCGGCAAGAACTTCGCCCTTCTCGCCCTCAGGCACCTTGAAATGATCGAGCGTCGCCGCCAGAACACCTGCCACGGCGTCGAATTCGTCGGGGGAGATCTTGAGGTCTTTGTGGGCGTCCTCGAGTCCAAGTACAGTGGAGCCGGGCTTCGTGGGTGAGTAGGTGAAGGGGCCTCCGGAGATTGCGGCGACCCAGAGCGTGCGCATGAACTTGAGGCCGGGCAACCGCCCCAGGCTCTCGGTGTGCCAAGCGCGAAGTGCGGGATTCTTCGACTGGGCTCCAGCCACGGGGTTCTCGACGACTTTGTCGCTGAAATAATCGACGACAGCGGCAATGGCGAAGATGCCGCCGAGCCTCTCGTACAGCGATTTCGATGATGAAGCTGCCGCGAGTGCCATTGCGGGTGCGAGCGAAACGGCGCTCGTCAGCATGGCCAATGTGGCGGCGCCGATAAGTACGTCGCGTCGGTTGCTGTTGACGTTGTGGTCGTCAAGCGATGTCATGATTTGTCTCCTTTGAACCGGGAAGAAGGCGCTTCGCAACGAGGCCTCCGCATCCCTCATCCGAAGTCGCGGATGTCATCGGGCCTCACATGTTAGATGGAAATTTTGGAATAATGTTCCCAGTCCGACCGAAAATATGTTGCTTGGCGTTATCGGCAGAATTTGCAACGAGCGAACAGAAAGAGTATTTCTTCAACAGGCAAAAACGTACTACCGCATAACGCAGACCAGTTGATCAATCGCCGCCCCGATTGCGCAAACTCAGGAACTCGCGCCGAAAGTCTGGGTCCGTGAGGAATGCCCCTCGCATGACGGAATTGGTCATCACGGATTGACCGTCCTTGACGCCGCGCCAGTGCATGCAGAGGTGGTCGGCCTCCATGACCACCGCCAGCCCATCCGGTTTGATGCGGTTCTCCAGCTCGTCCGCGAGCATCACCACCGCCTCCTCCTGGATTTGCGGACGGCTCATGATCCAGTCGCAGAGGCGGGCGTATTTCGACAGCCCGATCAGGTCCGAGGAGGCATTCGGCAGAACGCCGATCCAGACCTTGCCCATGATCGGGCAAAAGTGGTGCGAGCAGGCACTTCGCACCGTGATCGGCCCGACGATCATCAGTTCCTTGAGCTGGGACACATTCGGGAATGCTGTGATCGAGGGAGCGTCGCGATAGCGGCCGGAGAACACCTCGTCGATGAACATCTTGGCGACCCGCTGCGCCGTTTCAGCCGTATTGTGATCGTTTTCGGTATCGATCACGAGCGCACTCAGCACCTCCTGCATCTTGTCCGCCACTTCGGCGCGGAGGTCATCGATTTCTCCGTCTTCGATGAAGGCCGCGATGTTTGCGTTGGCGCGAAAGTGCTGTCCGGCTTTTTTTAGCCTAGTCCGAATCCGCTCGGATGCCGTCGAAACGTCTTCTCGGTCGAAAACGGGTACGCGCAAGGTATGCAGCACGATCAATCTCCTGGTTTGGCGCCGGGCGTGGTTTTGACCAAGCGCTGTGTACCCTGCCGTTCACCAACAAGCGCGCGTTTGGCGAGCGTGCGATTGGCGGCGTTCGATGCCAGCCGGGGGTTGCCCTGCGCTACTTGGTGAACTTTTCCGGGAAAGCGGCAATCAGCCTGGCGCTGAGCGCGTCAGCCAACATAATCATATGTTTCTCGGCCTTGCCGTAGGCGGCGATGCCGTCGGCATATCTGCCCTGCAGCACGTCGGTCGCGTAAACCAGTGTCGTATCGATATGCCCCCTCAGCATGTCGCGGACGTCCTTCTGCTTCCAGTTCGCATTCGCCTTTGCGAGGAAGTCGGCGATTTCCTGGGCGTTGCCGTAGGCGGCGGCTACGGACTTATCCAGCAGCGGTTTGTCGCCGGCCTTGGCAGCCTTCACCACCGCAACGGCGCCCGCGATGTGCTCCCGGAGCAGCTTGGTCAGCGCGTCGCCGGCAGTGTCGCCATAGAAAAGCTTGATGGCGTTACCGATATCGGCCTGGTTCTGCATCAGCCGTGCGGCGGTCGCATCGAAGGCCGGCGAATCGTTGGCCAGCGCCACCACGGCGGCATAGGTCCATTCCATATGCTGCGCCCAGAGGGTCTGCATGTCGGAGTAGAGTGCGTTCATGCTGGGTGCGCGGCAGGCGACTGCGGCGCCCGCGCAAACGCCTTTGGTATTGGCAAGAGCGGCGGTCGGGCCGAGAAGCGGGGCGACCATGAGGGCAACAGCTGCGCCGGCGAAGGCGAGGCGGTGGCTGGTGGCCGGGCGGAACATCTGCGAGAGTGGCATGGCGGTTCTCCATGGACAAACTGGTTACGGATCGGGAGGCGCCGAGCGACAGTCGTCGCTTTCCCTCTTGCATCATTCGATGCAGCGGTCTCGCGCTGCGTTCCCGAAACCATGGAGAAAGTCGGAGTGGGCAAGTCAGCTGAGATCAAAGCCCATTTCGCCCGTTCGGCAGAATGTTGGAACTGATACCGCAACCATGGACGCGCTGGCTCCGACGTCGAGCTGGGCATCGGTGAATTCTGAAGAAAAGCTGGCTGCCGGACAGCAGCAACTCAGGCTTGAAAATCAGGTTACACATAGAGTAGCGCGTTCCAGATCATCCCATGACTGATCGTCAGGAACACACGTCGCGATGCTCCGAACACAGGAAGTGGCTACAGAGTCGGGCGTGAAGTACCTCGTTGTTAGGCAGCGGTAGCACTCGGCCTGGGTAGCTGCGTGATCCATGCCACCCGTGCCACCAGCCAAAAGAGCCAAAAAATCGCCCTTAGCCAGGCGATCAGTCTTGCAAAGTTGTAGCCGACAGCAGCAAGCACGGCGTTGGTGGCATCGCCGTGCGAACCAATCAGAA
>JANXWC010000136.1 GCA_025351355.1 Hyphomicrobiaceae bacterium | reverse complement strand
CACGGTCACCTGTCCGTCGGCGTCCACATCGATGTAAACCGCGCCACCTTTGGCTTTGGACGCCTTGTCGTAGTCCCACGGTTGGAACCGCTCGTCGGGCGCGACAACGATCACCTCCGACCATCCGGCAGCTTTGTAGCGTTCGACGTTTTCGGCGATGCTTGCGTTTTGCAGACGCCAAAACTCGTCCGGGTCGGTGAAATAGCGGTCCTCGCCGAACAGGTCCGAGACGATACCGCCTTGGTACAGCGCTTCGTCGAACAGGGCCGTTTTGGTGGCAATCTCAACGCCGCCCAAGAGCCATGCTTTCAATTGCCACGCGGGTGGCGGCGTTTGTTCGGGATCGCGATGGAGCGCCAGCCATGCCTTCTGCCGGTCCTTGGTCGCGAGCGTTAGCAAGTGCAGGGTTTTGGCATCGATGTCGCCGGCACGATAGAGACGGCGAATGTCGGGATACAGACCGGCGATGGCAAGGCGGCGTTTGACGACCTGCTCGGAAATCGCGAAGTGCGCGGCAATGTCGGAGTCATCGAGGCCGTTTTTCTTGAGCGCCGCGAACGCCTCGAATTGGTCCATCTCGTCCATCGGCAACCGAGCGATGTTCTCGGCGAGCGACGATTCAATCGCTGCGACGTCGTCGCTGGCGTCCATGACGACGCACGGAACCGTATCCGTCTCGGGCGATCCATCGGCGTTCAACTTCTTGACGGCTAAATAGCGGCGCTGTCCGGCGACGATCTCGAAGCCGTCGTGTCTGTCGCGGACCAACAAAGGCTGGATCAATCCAAGCGCCGCAATCGATGCCGCGAGGCTATCGATCTCCTTGGCCCCATGACGGCGGACGTTGAGTTTGGAGAGGCAGAGGTCCGCCAGCGGGATGTGATAGAGATCGCGGTGCATGGGAAAGTTCCTTTGGGTCTGGGTTGAATTTTGGTTGCTGATGGGGTCAGTCACTTTCAATCGGTTCATCGGTCGGATACGCAGCGTCTCTGAAAACGCGCGGATCATAAGCGGCGCGTTTTTTTGTCTCGCAAGCGTCGCAGACAAACGCGCAAAACACGCCGCGTGCATCACAGAGTTCGCGGCAGACATGATCGGAGCCGCATGCGCATAGGCACAGAATAGGAAACGTGAAACGCATTCGGGTTCTCCTTCTTGGGCTGGCCTTGGGCTGCGCACGCGGGTGCACGGCGGCGCGCTGCGTGGCCGGAGACAACGCGCCGAATGCTCATGGGACGGTTTTAGTTTCGTCAGGCGGCCGCGCGTTCGGCGGCTTTGGCTTGGAAGCCGTCGAGATAGGTCACGGCTTCCTGCGCCTTGGCCGCAGCGGCAAACAGCGCGCGCGGATTCGCCTTCATCACAGTGAGCCAGTGATGAATATAGCGCGCGTGGTCGGGGTGCGGCTCGGCCGCGATGCCAAGGCGGGCTGCAATAAAACACGCGCCGAGCTCGGCTGTCGCCTCCTCGAAACAATAAGCGTCGTCGCCAAACCGTTTGCCGAATTCGCGGTTGAGCCGGTGCGGGGCTCCTGAAAAATGGCAAGTCTCGTGTCCGAGCACGGAATACCAAGCCTCGGTGCGCGTGCGGCCGTCGGTTTCTAAGAACCGCGCTTCGTCCGGCATATGGATGGTGTCGGTCGATGGGCGATAGTAGGCTTGCGCGCCACCAATGACGACCTTGGCACTTGTCGCGGCGAAATAGGCGTCTGCCGACGCGATGCGGTCGATGGGGTTCGGCGGCAGTGCTGTTGCCGCTTCATAGCCGGTGACTTGTTCGGCGGCAAAGACCCAATAACCGCGTGCTAGGAACCGCCGCTCGCTGTCGCTGCTGTCATCACCGGCATCTGGCTCGGGCTTTGCCGTCATTTCGCGATAAAACACAATGGGTGTGGCGGTCTCACCCTTGCGGACGGTGGCACCTTTCTCGTTCCACTGCCGCAGGGTCGACCATTCGCCGGACGCGTAGCCACGCTCCAGTGCGGTCACCCAAAGGCTCAAGATATTGACGCCGCGATAGGCGTGGCCGGTGTGGGCATTGGTGGGCAGTGTTGGCCGCGTGCCGCACCGTTGCCACGGCATGATCGGAGCGCCGGGGTTGCTCTCAATAGCTGCCAGGATCTTGTTGGTGATGGATTCGTAGATCGATTGGCGTGCTGGTGTTGGGGCGGATTTCATAACGCTGTACTCCTGATTTACGAACCGACAGTGCGAAATTGAAGGACTGGATCAGTCTCAAAAAGATAGCATAAGTTCCTATTTTATTCTATGTAAATCATAGTTTTTAATGTTCAACTTCAATCACATAGTGTTGCGACGCTTGAGCGTTTGTGAGGTCGTTTCTGTGCGCGCATTCCGACCAAGCGCCATTCCTTGGAATGGCAATTCGGCTTGGTCCTGTGTCTGCCGCGCGGAGCCGCCCTTTCCCTGCAAATGGGGCGGGCCGCGCGGCTGACCAGGGCCTGCCGCGTGGTGAGCCCGGCATTGGTCGCGAGGTCGCCGTAACGTTGAACGTCACTGTCATCGTAATCCGCGCCAGGGACAGCAACCCGCATGGGCCGAGACCCGCAGCCCAGCAGCGGGGCTCGGGTCCGCGGCCGGTGATCGTAACGATCTCAGTCAGCGCGTGCCGCGGACTATGGCCCGGTCGCGGCCACCTTCGGCCGCGGGGCGCCCGAAATATAATTTGGGGCCCCCAGTGGTCGGACTGGCAACGACGCGTGTCTGAATTGCGAAGTCACGTCGTAGTGGAATTGCGGAGAAAGCGGAAATCGCCGATTGACAGCGGCGATTGGACTGCAGATCCGCCTTTGCTCGCGATCTGCCTCGGCAGACAGCGTAAGGGCACTGGCGGCAATCGCGCTAAGCATGCGATCAGAAGGCGAGCGTCAACTGCTCGCCGACGCGGGGCGCGCGAGGCATGCGCCCCAACCATGGGGAGCGCTCGTGCTGTTGCGCTAAAGTGAGGCGCGGCGCGATCCGCTGGTCGGTGCTGAACAACTCGCGGACGAGTTCCGGGCAGTTACACTCTTGGCTGCGATGCAGCAGTACGATGTGATCCGGCAGTTGGCGGGCGCGGTCGAGGAGTTTGCGAATGGCGGAGAGAGCCTGGGGATTGGACAAGTGCCCGTGCCCGCCGGTGATGCGGCGCTTCAGGAACGAGGGGCGGGCGCTGTCGGCCTGCATCTTGGGGTCGTAGTTACTCTCCAGCGCGATACAGTCGAGATCGCGGAAGCGGTCGAAGAAGTGGCGAGGGACGTGGCCGAGGTCGGTGGCGTAGCCGATGCGATAGCCAAAGCCGTCGACCACGAAGCCATGCGAACCAAGGCGATCATGAGCGAAGTGGATTGGGTCGCATGTGAGGCCTTCGGTCGGAGAAAATGGGTCGACGTTGAAGGGGCGGATGAGGGGCACGAGATCGGGGACGCAGAGGGCGAGGTCATCAACCTTGTTGGCGTGACAGTAGACGCGGATGTTCAGGCGGCGCAGGGTCGAGGCCCAGCGGGGCGAGAAGTGGTCGCCGTCGAGGTGGGTGAGACAGAGGGCAGAGATGTCGGCCGGGCGGACGCCGGTGCCGTCGAGACGTTTGGCAAGCGTGCGCGGGCCGATGCCAGCATCAATGAGCACGACGCCGGTTGGCGAGCGAATGATTGCCGCATTTCCGGCCGAGCCGCTGGCAAGGATGCAGAGTTCGAGGGACATCGGTCACTTTGCTTGTTGGGGAGAGGGCTGCGCGCGGTCAGTTGCGAGGCAGGGACGCCACTGTCGGTGGCGTTGGTGGTGCGTGGAGACCGTTGCGCAGGCTTTTCTAGAGTTGTCCTCGACATCGACGCGAACCGCATCTACGCCACGCGGAAGTTTGGCGCGGAGACTCATATTGGAGACGAGCCTGTATTCGCCGGTCAAGGCATTCCTCGAAAGACTGGGTTTCGAGGTCAAAGGCGAGATTTGTGGCTGCGATGTGGTCGCTCTGGATCAGGGCTCGCCTACAGCGCTGGTCATCGGAGAACTAAAGCTCGCATTCACCCTCGAATTGGTGCTGCAGGTTGTCGATCGAACCGCAGTATGCGATGAGGTTTGGCTTTCTGTTCGCGCATCCAAGCGCGGTCGAGGACGTGAAGCCGACCCACGCGTGAAAAAGCTTTGCCGCTTTCTGGGCTTTGGCCTGTTGGCCGTGACGAGCTCCGGCAAAGTGGAGGTGCTGGTTGAGCCAGTGCCGTGGCGACCACGCAACAACGCCAAACGCCGGTCCAAGATCGTTGACGAACATCAGAGATGCCAAAGGGATCCTGCTGCCGGGGGCAGTACGCGCAAGCCTATCATGACAGCCTACCGTCAACAGGCGCTCGGGTGCGCAGAAGTGCTGGCGCAGGCCCCTGCGAGACCACGTGATCTGAAAACGCATTTTCCAGACGCTGCAAAGATTCTTCGCCGGAACGTCTACGGCTGGTTCTACCGGCAAGAACGCGGTGTTTTCGCCCTCTCTGAGGGGGGACGAACCGCCGTGAAGCAATTGAAGTCCGCCTCGGCCGGTCAGGCGTGATTAACTTCCCGAACCCGTCGACCGAAATGCACTTGATGCCCAAGTCCTGAGCCCCAACGTAGAGGTGCAGAGATAGCTGAAGTCGTCGGCCGATCCTGATCAGCATCGTGAAGGTCACAATCGCGTCTCTGCTTCACTCCGACGGCGGACATTGATGTTCAACCGCTGGACGAGCCTGGGCTGGGATGATTTTCTCAATAGTCGAGATTGCCAGAGACCTACTTTGGTGAGTCCCCGCGTCATAGGCCAGGTGGGGACTCGTTGGACGAAAGAATTTCGTGGCTGTCCGATTCTTTTGAACGAAAAGAGAAGCGTGTGCTGTTGCATTGAAACGGTGGATGAACCATGCACGCAGAAATCAAAGCAATTCGCGAAGCCAAGGCTCCGTTGTCGGCCTTCTGGTCGATTGGCGGAGTCCAGTGCCACGGAAATCTCAGCTGGCACGACGATCAGCCCGTCCTTACTCTCGTTGCCGAGATCGATATTCCTTTCGGACAGCCGATCGAAAAACTGAATCATCCGCTCATTTTAGCAATGAAGGCGCCCTTTCAGCCGACAATCGCGGGCCGTTTCGACGGTGTAGGGTTGGTCACCCTAGAAAGCTGCATGCTCTTCGACACACACGAAAGCGCAAGAAACCAGTCTGGGCCGTGCCTCTTCAGTTTCACACTTCGGCCGACGCGGATCTGGATTGGGTCACCACTTGAGGCGGTAGCAGATGAAGTTATAGCCATCAGCGCCTTTGACGAGAGGTTATATGGATTTTTTGGCGAGCCAGCGTTCAAATGCTACCGCGCCAATTCCAAAGATCAGTCAGATATCTTCGCCGCGTTAGGATCGCCTTCGGAGCTGTGGGCGTTCTACGAACACGCATCGCCATCCTTTCCCATGGGGGAGACTGGCTTCACATTGAGCATCTCGAGCCGGCCGAGTGAGTGCTTCTCTGCAAGAGAGGGGCACACCGTGACAACGGTAACTTGCCTCTCGATCCGCGCGTCGAAGCCCAGACAATTGGGCGACTTCAGCGACATCGTGGGCAAGACGGAAAGGTTGCTCAGCACGTTTTCCCTCGAACGACACGCCTTGCCGATCTGCATCTACTACGCGGCCAATGGGCACTCTGTCGCCCTGGCGTGGCAGCTCGGTGACAAGGCGCGGCATTTCGAGGCGCCGATGCGGCATCAGGTTCTGTTTGATTTTTCAGATTCCAACGTTTTTGGCCGATTGGTGGACAAGTGGTTCCGCGCATCGCGAACGATGGAGTTGTCACGATGGATATTCTGCAGAGCCTTGAGCGAAGCCGACGACGGGGTGGCTCGCTTCATTGCAGTGGCACAAGCCTTCGAAGTGCTCGGCCGAGAATTGGGGCCGTCAGAAAAAATCAGTAAAGTTGATATGAACCGTGCCGCCAGAGCGGTGGAGAATGCCCTGAAAGCCGAGAATTTTCCGTCGGAGTTTGTCGAGCGCCGCGTGAACCTGATCAGATCGAGCAACCACGCGTCATATCGAACCGTCCTTGAGCATCTGCTGACGCACGCTGTCAAATCGCTATCACTCGGGGACAATCTCGATCTTGCTGGTCTGAGCAGGGTTGTCGAGACGACGCGCAACGACCTTATCCATATGACAGACAAGGATAAAACGTCACTCGATCAGGCCTTCGCTCGCGTTCCCAAGCTCAGCCTTCAATTGTGTTTTTGGTACGCGATCGTTCAAGCGGCTCATCTTGGAGTACCGCCCAATAATGCGGCAGAGTTTCTGATCAACAATCGTAACGCTCGCCATGGTTTGCCGAACCACATTTTTGCGCGGGATTGATACTTGACCGCCGGCCGTTCTCGACTGGTAAGCGCAAAGTGGCTGTCACCGCCGCCGGCCGCTCCGAATGATTCGCGACGTTTCGTATCGGCTTGATCTATGCTTCGCAGAGGAAGCGGACCTTGTCACCTGTTCGTCATCTGCACCATGACCATCGAAAAGGCGTGGCCGCTCGACGTCCGACAGCGGACCAAACGTTACGAGGGGACACGATAGGTAAGGACGGAAGTCGCCGAGTGGATCGCCGCTGTAGCCACGAACCGACTACTGTGCTTCCGACGAGGAGGGCCAAGAACGACAGCCTTTGAATTGCCCAAACGAAGTGACTGCGCGTCGGTTGCCGGGGTAAGCGCAGAAGATCGTAGTGCCGACCTGTGGAGGGAGTCATGGCGGGGCTCACTGTTCCCGCTGCGCAGCGCGCCATTTCGCCGGGCTCTGTCCGACGATTTCCTTGAACGCGCGGCTAAATGCGGCAACGTCTTGATAACCGACCTTGGCCGCAATTTCTGACAATCCATTATTCCCTTCGCGCAAGGCACGACAGGCGGCATTCATCCGCCAACCAATGACATAGGACATCACACTTTGGCCGGTCGTCTCACGAAATCGGGCCGCAAATCGTGATGGCGACATGGCGACTAGGTCCGCCAGTGACGCAACTGTCCAGGGCGCGCTCGGTTGCTGATGAATGCGTTCCAGCGCGGGGCCAATTCGCGGGTCGTCGAGCGCCTTGAACCAACCAGGATCGCTGGTGCTTTGCCGTTCGCGATAAGATCGGATCGCCTCGGCGCAGAACACTTCGAGCAATCGCGATGCAGTGAAGCTGTCGCGTCGGCCAAGCGCCACTTCCATTCCCAACATTTCCGCCGCGTGCACCAGCATCGGATTGGCTTGCATGCCCGTTGTCTTGACAGTCAGCACTGGCGGCAGCGCTGCGAGCATAGGATTCATTGGCGAACTGCGCATTTGAAATACCCCACAGATCAGCTCAGTGCCGGTCGATAGATCTTCAACCAGTGCTGGATCGCAACCGACAGCGATATGCCGCCTCAGGACATCGATCATCGGCACGGGCTCGGTTCGGTTGCCAAACGACATACGATGGGCAGCGCCACTTGGGCAGATCGCGACTTCGTCAGCCTCGACCCTCGCTAGCTCCCGGCCGGATTGACTGAGATGAAACGCGCCTCGACGAACGAGATGGAACGGCAGCACGCGCGTTTCACGGCCGACGCCCAAAAGGTCCTGAAGGACTGACTCATTTGGAACGTCGATCGCCCACGGTGGGAAGTATTTCTCGACCAGTAGCACGCTGCCGGATATCCGCAGGTCCTCTAGCGCGTCGTTGAAGGCGGTGGATTCGTGGGCTGACATAACCAGAAGATTGCCGGATTTCAGTCGTTCCGGCAACGTATTCGATCGTCGGCGCCATAGAGACGACTGACACCCTCGGCAATATCAGTGTCGGCCTGCAGCTGATGCCGCGCTGATGATCGAGGGAGACTCGCTTGACCAAGCTTTCACCGGAACTGTTCTACACGACGCTGACCGCACTGTTTACCGGCGTCATCTGGTTACCAATCATCCTTAACCGCCTCGGCGAAATGGGAATCTGGAAGGCGTTGAGCAATCCTGAACCCGATGTTCGACCTCACGCAGACTGGGCCTATCGATTGGCCAACGCACACAGAAACGCAATTGAGAACCTCGTCGTGTTCGCACCACTCGCAATTGCTGTGCACGTAGTGGGCGCCGGAACGGCGCTGACAGCTTCAGCTTGCGCGATCTTCTTCTTCGCCCGTGTCACACACGCAGTTATATATGCTTTCGGCATTCCGCTGTTGCGCACCATCGCTTTCGCCGCGGGCTTCTTCTGTCAGATTGTGTTAGCAGCGCGGTTGATGGGCTGGGTGTAATGGGCGGCCCCCGGTCGGCTACCCAGAACGCCGAGCAAAGCTGGAGGACGCCTTGGAAATCAACGCCAACTTCGACAAGCGCGTTGTGGTGCATGCCGCCACTTTGCCGTGGGTTGCATCGCCGATGCCGGGTGTCGAGCGCCGTATGCTCGACCGGATCGGCGGCGAGGTTTCGCGCGCGACGACAATCGTGCGCTACGCGCCAGAAAGCAAATTCTCGCCGCACGTCCATACGGGTGGCGAAGAGTTCGTCGTGCTGGACGGCGTCTTCCAGGATGAGCACGGCGACTTTCCGGCTGGCAGCTATATCCGTAACCCGCCGGAATCGAGACACACGCCCGGATCGGCGCGGGGCTGCACGATCTTTGTCAAGCTCTGGCAGTTCGATCCCGCCGATCGCACGCACGTGCGCACGGACATGAACACGCTTGATTTGATGCGTACGCCTGACCGGCCGGGCGTGTCCATGGCCCCACTGTTCGAGGACAAGCGTGAGACAGTTCGATTGGAGCAATGGGATGCCGGCGCACAGGTCAAATTTGAGTTGCCTGACGGCGGCGAGTTTCTCGTCTTGCAAGGAGACTTCCAGGACGGTTCGGATAGCCTGCACGCGCAATCATGGCTACGGGTCCCCAAAGGCGGGAGGCTCGATGCGACAGCCGGTGCAATTGGTGCGCGCGTCTGGGTGAAGACACGGCATCTCAGGTTTATCGCGCCGCCAGGAGCTTAAAGACATGACTGAACGTCGACCATTGGCGATTGTAGCAGGTGCAGGCCCCGGTCTTGGGGCGTCCTTGATGCACCGTTTCGAGGCTGGCGGCTATGATGTGGTCGGTTTCTCTCGCACACCTTCAGTCAAGATGGCGGGGATGGATGTCCGCGCCATCGACCTTACCGACCCTGGTCAGGTGCAAGGGGCGCTCAATGCTCTCATCAAGGAGCATGGAGCCCCTAAGATCGTGGTCCACAATCCCGCGCGATTGGTGATAAGCGGCCTTGAGCAGACGACGATCGCCGACTTTGAGGGCTGCTGGCGCGCCACGGCGTTGTCGGCTGCAGTCCTCGCGCAAGCTGTGATCCCGCAGATGGTGCGGGCGGGCGGTGGGGCGTTCATTGTGTCGGGGGCAACGGCCAGTTTACGCGGCGGCGCCCGGTTTGCTGCTTTCGCCTCGGCCAAGTTCGCCCTTCGAGGATTGACACAGTCCTTGGCGCGGGAGTTTCAAACGAGCGGCGTTCACGTCGCCCACGTCATTCTGGATGGCATCATCGACACAGACGCCAGCCGGGCGCTGCACACCTTGGATCCCGCCCGCATGTTACAAGCAGGGCACATCGCGGAGACGTATTGGCAGATCGCCCACCAGCCATCGTCGGCTTGGAGCCATGAAATTGACCTGCGGCCAAGCTCCGAGATTTTCTGAAGTGAGCCCAGACGCGATGCTGGATACCCTGATTGTTGGCGGCGGGTTGTCGGGGATGACCGTCGCCAGATCGCTGCATCAACAGGGGCGGTCGTTTCAACTCGTTGAGGCCCGCGAACGCCTTGGTGGCCGTATCCTGACGCAGTCCGCGAGCGTTGGCGGGAAGAAGGCGAACTTCGATCTCGGACCCGCATGGTTCTGGCCCGGCCAAGACCGGATCGAGCGCCTGATCAGCGAGCTCGGGCTCGGTGCATTCGAGCAGTACGCAAGCGGCACGCTGGTCTACGAAGACGAACGGGGTCGCGTGCAGCAGGGGCAGGGTTATGCGTCCATGCAAGGCTCGCTTAGACTGCGCGGTGGGCTGTCCGCCCTCATCGAAGTCCTTGCCAGCGACATTCCAGCGGTTTCCGTTCGACTTGCCCATCGAGCGCTCGCAATCGTGCCGTTCCCCGATGCAATGCTGACACGCACTGAAGCGTCAGCGAGTGGCCAGATGATGGAAATCCGCAGCCGCCGTGTGGTCCTGGCGGTACCGCCGCGATTGGCTGCCGCCAACATCGATCTTGGCGCGGCAATGTCCGCTCTACAGATTGAGCTAATGGCATCGATACCGACATGGATGGCGGGACACGCAAAGTTTGTTGCCATCTACGAGCGACCGTTCTGGCGCGAAGCTGGGCTGTCGGGCGATGCGATGAGCCGGCGTGGTCCTCTGACCGAAGTCCACGATGCGTCACCGCACGAAGGTGGTCCTTACGCGCTGTTCGGATTTGTTGATGTTCCGGCCAACTCACGCACAGATGCTGCCGCGCTTCTGCAGGCATGCCAGCTGCAACTGGTGCGTCTGTTCGGAGCCCACGCCGTACAACCGGTCGAACTCATGCTGAAGGACTGGGCACAGGACACTTTGACGGCCGCGCCTAGTGATCGGGCGCCCCTCTATCATCATCCTGAGTATGGTTTGCCAAAATACCTGTCATCGCTGTGTGACGGTCGCCTTCTTCTCGGCTCGACCGAGACCGCTTCGCAATTTGGCGGTTATCTTGAAGGTGCACTGGAAGCTGCGGAGAGATGCGTGAGCGCGATCCTAAAATAGGGTTTGACCAACGTTAAAGTCAGAGAAACGTACGAAAAGCCTCCAAGTTGCCGGAAGGCAGAGACGAGTTATACCAGCCCCCATAAGCTTTGACTCGGTTCTCTTTCGCATTCGCTCGGATTGTGATTCTGTTGGGTGATTGATTCGCCAGGAGGACGCGATGACGGGGCTGAAGATCAGGAAGGACCGCTCGGCTGTTGTGCTGCGC
>JANXWC010000165.1 GCA_025351355.1 Hyphomicrobiaceae bacterium | reverse complement strand
GCCAGTGTCTGCAATCTACGACCTAGCTCGCGTGGCCATGTGCGCATTGCAGGAAACGATATGATGGCTGCACCAAAAATCACGCCTAACTATTTGAGTACCGCCGAAGATCGTCAGGTGGCCGCTGCTTCACTGACGCTGACAAGGCAGATCGTGGCTGCGCCTGCATTGCAAAAATATGCGCCGCTGGAAATGAAGCCGGGTGCGCAATTTAATACTGAAGAAGAATTGGCTAAGGCGGCCGGCGATATCGGTACAACGATTTTTCATCCGGTCGGTACCTGTAAGATGGGGCGTAGCGACGATGTGAGTGCGGTGGTGGATAGCGAGTTACGTGTGTTTGGAATTACTGGTTTGCGTGTGGCGGATGCCTCTATCATGCCGACGATTACTTCAGGCAATACCAACTCGCCGACCTTGATGATCGCGGAAAAGGCAGCGGCCATGATGCTGGCCGATATCCGGAACTAGTGTGATGATTTGTAAATTCGTCGGATTGTGCGGCTGGCACCTTAACGAATTTACAAATCTGAATCACACTAGAATCATTGGCTTTTCTAATGTCCTTGTCGATCGCGAAGTTCGAAAACAGCTGCCGGATAATCGGACGAGCTTCGCGATCGCGACACTAGCTCGGCGCAGGACTATCGGCTAAAAAAACGCCATTGGTTGCCGCGGTGTGGTCGCGTTTGTGCCGCGATCGCCGTTGCAAGTGGCCTTCTGCTGGTCCATATTTTGCTTGATACAGGTCTGCATGGGTGCCAAGCATATTGTGCATGGCCTTATGGTCAATAGAACGGGCTGTCGTTCGTGGTACCGGCGAGGAGTTTTCATGGCGCAACAGACGGCCGCTCAGGATGCGATATCGGCGCAGGTAAATTCGTCAGCGCCTCCCGTCATCACCATGACGGGCGTGAATAAGTGGTACGGCGAATTTCACGTCCTGAGAAATATTAATCTCAGCGTTGCCCCCGGTGAGCGGATCGTCATCTGCGGACCCTCTGGCTCCGGCAAGTCAACCTTGATCCGGTGCATTAACAGGCTCGAGGAGCATCAGTCCGGTAGCATCGTCGTCAACGGCACCGAATTAACCAGCGACATTCGACAGATCGATGCCATTCGCGCAGACGTGGGCATGGTGTTCCAGTCGTTCAACCTGTTCCCCCATCTGACGATCCTCGACAATCTTTGCCTTGGGCCAGTGTGGGTGAAAAAGATGCCTCGCGCGGAAGCCGAGAAGACGGCAATGATGTATCTGGAGCGCGTGCGGATCCCTGAACAGGCCAACAAGTATCCAGGACAGTTGTCCGGTGGTCAGCAGCAGCGCGTTGCTATCGCACGAGCACTATGCATGAGCCCGAAGATCATGTTGTTCGACGAGCCGACGTCGGCACTCGATCCCGAGATGGTCAAGGAGGTGCTTGACGTGATGATCGGGCTGGCGCGCGGTGGCATGACAATGCTTTGCGTGACGCACGAAATGGGCTTTGCCAAGTCGGTCGCCGACCGCGTCATGTTCATGGACCGGGGCGAGATCGTTGAACAGTCGGCGCCATCGGAGTTCTTTACCAATCCGAAATCTGATCGGACCAAGGCATTCCTGTCGCAGATTCTCAATCACTAACGTTGGGAATGAGGACCGCAGCGGACGAATGTCCGCCCACAAGATCTTCAATCGGCTGTGACCAGGCACCAGGTGCCGGGCGGCGGATTGGCGATGAGGCAAAAGCGAACTTCCCGCCACGCGCGAAGATGCGCTTTTGTCCGAAGAAGTGGCGATCGCAGGTGCGACGTCGCACGTAGTTTGGACCTTCTGGAGTGGACAGATGAAGCACTTAGTTAAACTTGGCCTCGCGGCTGCACTGGCAGTCGCCAGCGCCAGCAGCGCGGCATTGGCGCAAGCGCCGAAAACACTTGATGCCGTCAAGGCCCGTGGCACGCTCTCATGCGGCGTCGGCACCGGTCTCGCCGGTTTCGGCCAGCCCGACGACAAGGGCGCCTGGACCGGCCTCGACGTTGAATTTTGCCGCGCGCTGGCCGCAGCGATCTTTAATGATCCGCAGAAGGTTTCGTTCAAGCCACTCTCGGCCAAGGAGCGTTTCACGGCGCTGCAATCCGGCGAAATCGACGTGCTGGCCCGCAACTCGACCTGGACGATCAGCCGCGACAGCTCGCTCGGCTTGGCGTTCGTCGCGACCAACTACTATGACGGCCAGGGCTTCATGGTGAAGAAGTCGCTCGGCGTGAAGAGTGCCAAGGAACTCAAAGGCGCTTCGGTTTGCGTGCAGACAGGCACCACCACCGAACTCAACCTTGCCGACTTCTTCCGCACCAACAAGCTCGAATACAAGCCTGTCGTGTTCGAGAAGAACGACGAGGTCGTCGCGGCATACGATGCCGGCCGTTGCGACAGCATGACCACGGATGCGTCAGGTTTGTATGCTGAGCGGCTGCGGATGAAGAATCCGGACGAAAACATCGTGCTGCCGGAAATCATTTCGAAGGAGCCGTTGGCACCTGCCGTGCGCCAGGGCGACAGCCAGTGGTTCACGATCGTTCGTTGGGTTCATTTTGCGATGCTGAATGCCGAGGAACTCGGCGTGACGCAGAAGAACGTCGATGAGATGCTGGCGTCGACCAACCCCGACATCAAACGCATGCTCGGCAAGGAAGGCGATTTCGGTAAGGGCATCGGCCTCGAGAACGACTGGGTCGTCCGCATCATCAAGGCGGTCGGTAACTACGGCGAAAGCTATGAGCGCAACGTCGGCTCGGGCTCGCGTCTGAAGATCGATCGCGGCTTGAACAAGCAGTGGAGCCAGGGCGGCTTGCAGTACGCTCCGCCGATCCGCTAACTGAAAGCTACAAGAATCCGTCGCGCGGAAACGCGCGGCGGGTGACGATCTGGAACTTGCCTGACTTCGAAAGACGCGTGAAACTGGATTGCGAGCCGCTCGATCATGACCATGACCACTGAGCAGACCCCGCGACCACGCTCGACCGGTGAGACGCCGCGACGCTCACTGTCCAGCTACATCTACCAGCGTGAAACGCGCGAGATCATTTTCCAGGTCATCCTGGTTGTGGCCATCGTGGCGCTTTTCTACATGATTATTTCCAATGCGACGGCCAATCTGCGCGCGCGCAATATCGCGTCGGGTTTCGGTTTTCTTGGTAACGTCGCAGGCTTCGATATCTCGCAATCCTGGATCTCGTATTCCAACGTTTCCACCTATGGCCGCGCCTTCATGGTCGGGTTGTGGAACACAGTCATTCTTGCCGCCATCGGCATCTTCTTCACGACCATTCTGGGGTTTACCGTCGGTATCGCGCGGCTGTCGTCGAACTGGCTGATCGCCAAGATCGCGACCATTTACGTCGAAGTGGTTCGCAACTGTCCGCTGCTGCTGCAGATGTTCCTGTGGTACTTCGCCGTGCTCAAACAGTTGCCGGAACCGCTCAGCCGTGTTGATGGGGTGGTGAAATCGACCAGCTACGCGTTGCCCGGCGGAATGCTGCTCAATACGCGTGGCCTGTTCACGCCGAAGCCCGAGTGGTTGCCTGGCGCAGAATTCATCCTCTACGCGCTGATCGTCGCCATCATCGGAACGGTTCTGATGGCACGTTGGGCGAAGGCGCGGCAAATGGCGACGGGGCAGCCCTTCCCGGTATTCTTGACCGGCGCTGCAGCCATCATCGGGCTGCCGCTGCTCACCTATTTCATCATGGGTCGACCGGTGCAGTTCGAATATCCTGAACTCGGTCGCTTTAATCTCAGCGGCGGGTTCGTGATGCTGCCGGAGTTCGTCGCGGTCCTGCTGGGATTGGTTTTCTACACCGCCTCCTACATCGCCGAAATCGTCCGGGCCGGCATTGTCGGCGTATCGAAGGGGCAGAAGGAAGCGGCGATGGCCATTGGGCTGTCGAAGGGACAGACGTTGCGCCTGGTCGTGGTGCCGCAGGCGATGCGCATCATCATCCCGCCACTGACCAGCAATTATCTCAACCTCACCAAGAACTCCTCGTTGGGTGGCGCTGTCGGATATCCCGACATGACGCAGGTGGCGGGGACCATCAATAATCAGACTGGGCAGGCCATCGAAACGATCTTGATGCTGATGGGGGTCTACCTGACGATCTCGCTGCTAACTTCCGCGTTCATGAATTGGTTCAACAAGCGCATGGCGCTGGTCGAAAGATAGAGGCGGCCATGGTTGATGTTGCAATGACGCCGGCGATGCGTCGACCCGAGAAAGTCTACTCGGTGAAACGGACGGCCGATACGCGCCTGTTGATATTGGCGCCACTGGCCATGATCGTGACGGAACTGGTGTTGGGTTGGTTGCGCGGGTCCTATCTGACGCCGGGGGCCACTTCCGCCGGCGCGGCGCGCGCGGCGTTCAGCTTTGACGCGACCTCGCTTCTGACGGGCGCCACGCTGGTTGCCTTTTTCATGGGCCATCTGCAACCCGTGAACTGGCTGCGGGACAATCTGTTTTCCACCGTCGGCAATTCGGTCATGACCCTGGTCGGGCTGATCATCATGTACGGATTGGTGGCGGGCTTGTTCGACTTCGCCGTCCTCCATGCCACTTGGCAAGGCAGCGATGGCGAAGCCTGCCGGCCCAACACCGGCGCCTGCTGGCCCATGGTTGAGGCGAAATTCGCCCAGTTCATGTACGGGCGCTATCCAACTGAATACCGCTGGCGCGTCGACCTGACGTACCTGCTGGCGGTCCTCGGCCTGGTGCCGCTGATGATCCCGCGCGTGCCGTTCAAGTTGCAGAATGCCATCTTCATGTTTGGCATTTTCCCGATCCTGGCTTTCTTTCTGTTGGTCGGCGGTGTGCCGGGCCTGCCGCATGTGGCGACCGAATACTGGGGCGGCTTGTTGGTAACACTGGTGGTCGCCAGTGTCGGCATCACCGCGTCGTTCCCGCTCGGCGTGATCCTGGCGCTCGGGCGGCGGTCACGGATGCCGCTGGCGCGATGGGCATCGGTGGGTCTCATCGAATTCGTGCGCGGCGTGCCGTTGATCACTGTGCTGTTCATGTCGTCGGTGATGCTGCCGCTGTTTCTGCCGCCGGGGTGGAGCATCGACAAGCTGCTGCGGGCGCTGGTCGGCGTGGCGCTGTTTGCCGCCGCTTACATGGCCGAAACAATTCGCGGTGGTCTGCAAGCGATCCCGCGCGGCCAGTTCGAGGCGGCCGACGCCATCGGCCTCAACTACCGGCAGAAGATGAGCATGATCGTGCTGCCGCAGGCGCTGAAGCTGGTGATCCCCGGGATCGTCAATTCATTCATCGGGCTGTTCAAGGATACCAGCCTGGTGCTGATTATCGGACTGTTTGATCTGCTCGGCATCGTGCAACAGAATAACACCGACCAGAAGTGGTTGGCGCCAACCAACGCGATGACGGGTTATCTGTTCGCCGGGTTCATCTTCTGGATCTTCTGTTTCGGCATGTCGCGCTATTCGGCGTTCGTCGAGCGCAACCTGGCCGACACCGAGAAACGTTAGTCCACGATGGGCGGCCCTGCGTCGGATTTAGCGTCAGTGCTGCCGCAGGAAGCGCTAAGGCTAGAGGTGGGCGGTCGCGCACTGGTGCTGCGTCCGCCTGTGCCCGGCGACATTGGCTGGGTGGTGCATCGGCACGCAGCGTTGTACGCGGCCGAATACGGCTGGGACTGGACGTTTGAAGCGTTGGTCGCGCAGGTCGCGTCAGAGTTTATTTTGAAGTACAACCCTCAACGCGAGCGCTGCTGGATCGCCGAACTGGATGGTCGCATTGTCGGCTCGACGTTTGTCGTCGAGAAATCGGCAGAGATCGCCAAATTGAGGTTGGTCTACGTGGAGCCGGACGCGCGGGGCTTCGGCATCAGCCGTTGCATGTTGGAGGCGGCACTTAAGTTCGCCGTCGCGGCTGGATACCAGCGCATGATGTTGTGGACCAATCGCAATCTCGCAGCCGCGCGCGGCCTTTACGCTTCGGCTGGTTTCACGTTGACGCTGGAAGAACCTTATCGCGGCTTTGGCCATGATCTTGTCGGGGAGACATGGGAGCGGGCGCTGCCGTGATGACAAATGACACAGCGCCTTCTCGCCGGTACTCATCGAGCCTTGCGATAGCGGCAGCGGCCTTGGTCGGCGTGCAGGTGGGAGCCGCTACCGTCGCGTCGCGCTTCGCGTTGCCCGAAACCGATCCGGTTTCGCTCGGCTTCATGCGATATTTAATCGGTGCACTATCTCTTGCCCCATTTGTTTTGGCGCAACCGTTGCCCCGGTTCCGACGGCGCGATCTGCTGCCAATGGCGGTGCTCGGCATCATCCAGTTCGCCGTGCTGATTGTACTGCTCAATATCGGCCTGCGAAGCGTCCCGGCTGGCCGTGCTGCACTGTTGTTTTCGGCTTTTCCGCTGCTGACGATGTTGTTGGCCGCCGGCCTCGGCCGCGAACGTTTGACGACAAGAAAAACGCTCGGCGTGGCGTTGACAATGATCGGCGTCGGCATGGCACTGGGTGACAGGATATGGGGCGGCGCAGCGATCGGATTGCAAGGTGAACTGGCCGTGCTTGGCGCGGCGCTCTGCGGTGCGATCTGCAGCGTGCTTTATAGACCGTATTTGCAGCGTTATCCGGCGTTGGCCGTCTCCGGGTTTGCCATGCTGGCGTCGGTGGTGTTTCTGGCTGTCGTGGGCGTTATTTGCGGCGGAATTACCAATCCGCTCACCCTCACTCCTCTCGCAGCCGGCGCCGTCGTGTTCACGGGGGTGTCGAGCGGGTTTGCCTATTTCATCCTGTTGTGGGCGCTGGCGCAAACCACGCCGACCCGCGTCACCGTTTTCCAAGCACTGGCGCCGATCACCGCGACGGGCCTCGGCATCCTGTTGCTGGGAGAAAGTGTTAGCGGCCGTTTCATAGCGGGTCTTGTGGCGGTGGCCGTGGGGCTGGTCGTCGCGCTGCACGAGCCAAAAGGACCAGCAGCCTAAAAATGCTCAATCAGGGGATAGAGGTTGGGTCGAGCAGGCGGTGCATGTGGACGATGAAATAACGCATGTGCGCGTTGTCGACGGTGCGTTGGGCTGCGGCCTTCCAGGCCTTGTGCGCCTCGGCGTAGTTGGGAAAGATGCCGACCATATCGAGTTTGGTGATGTCGTTGAATTCGATGCCGGACAGGCTTTTGAGTTCGCCCCCGAAAACAAAGTGCAGCAGTTGCTTGGAAGTCCGTTCGGTGCTGTCCTGGCTCATTGTTTCGTCCATGGCGTGCGCGGGGCATCTGGTGATGCAATTCGTGACGCTTTCGGGCGTCGGTTCATCGGTTCTTTACTGTTTCGTTAAGCGGGCGGGAAGTGATTTGTGGCATCGTCACGGAGGGTAGCCACATAAGATGGTTCGGGGGTTGACAGGCTCCAAGGCAGAGACGGAAACGACGGCGCGACCGATATCTATCGGTGGCGCCGTTGTGCATTGGGAAAAACGATCATCTCCAGTCGGCGGCCTATAATTTGCCCACCGCCTGCACCAGCACCAAGTCCACAACCAGGCCGGTAAAGAACAGCCAGCCGACGACGCGGTTGGATTTGAAGCGCTCGCGGCAATTGGCGGGATCGTGGGTGTCCAAGGTGGTGATCTGCCAGACCAGCTGCAACGCCACCAGCAGCAGCGCCAAATAAACCGGCCACCCTGCGCCAGCGGCAAGCGCCGCCAAACTCCAAAGTGCTACAGCGCCGGCGTATAATGCGGCGAGCCAAGTGCCGGTCTGGTCGCCAAATTTCAGCGCCGTCGAGCGCAAGCCGATCTCCGCGTCGTCGCGGCTGTCCTGATGCGCGTAGATGGTGTCATAGCCGATGGTCCAGGAAATGCACCCACCGTAGAGCAGGAGCGCCGTCAACCCGAGGCCGCCGGTGACAGCCGCAAAGCCGACCAAGGCGCCCCACTTGAACGTCAATCCGAGCACGAGTTGGGCCCAGTTCGTCATACGTTTGGCAAACGGATAGGCCGCGACCAGCGCCAGCGACGCGATGGCGAGCCAGATGGTGAAAGTATTGAACTGCAGGAGTACCAGCAGTCCGATCAGTGATAGCATTCCTGCGAAAATTAGTGCCTGCAGTGGCGTTACCTGGCCGGTCGGAAGTGGGCGCGATCGCGTGCGCTCGACAAGTGCATCCACGTCGCGATCGATGATGTCGTTATAGGTGCAGCCGGCGCCGCGCATGACGAACGCGCCGATCAGAAACAACAACAAGTACCAAGGGTCTGGATAGGCACGGCCCATCTGCACCTCGCCGAGGGTTTGACCCCACCAGCAAGGAAACAGCAGCAGCCATGCGCCGGTCGGCCGATCAAAGCGCGCAAGGTGGCCGAACGGACGCAGCGGCGGCGGCGTGACGCGGTCGAACCAGTTGTCGGTTGCGGCGTCGGCGACGTGATCGGCCAGCCGTGGTCTCGTCGAGTCCGGCGTCTGCGGCGCTGCAGGCGTCGGTGACGCGCGCGGCGTTGCTGCAGAAGGCAAGTGAGGACCGGATTCGGGCATCAAGACGGGCTTTGCTTTGGCACGATGCGCATGGGTTGCGCCAGCGGTAGGCAGTGGCCGTTACATTTGACGGCGGATGGGCGCGCTGTCTAGTGACGAGTTTGATGACGATCGCCGTGTCGCACCGTGTATTGCGATACTGCAATCAATGTGAGCGCCACTTTTGGGCCGACCCGTTAGAGCAAACCCGTCAGCGCTCGATCTGCGACCGTCAGGCTTTGCCATTTCCTGGTTATTACGCAGCCTGTCGTTGGCGGAGGCTCTCGCCACGGTAGCTGAGTGCTTCGGCGATATGGATGCGTCTCACCGTTTCGATCCCGTCGAGATCGGCGAGTGTGCGCGCGACCCGCAGCACGCGATGAAAGCCGCGCGCCGACAAACCCAAGGTTTCGGCGGCACTACGCAAAAGCGCTGCTCCATCAGGCTCGGGCGTGGCGATCTGGTCGAGCAGATGACCCGAGGCATGGGCGTTGATGCGCAACCCTTTGACGCCCAATGCGTCAAAGCGCGCCTCCTGCCGTTGGCGGGCGGCGATGACACGGGCGCGAACCTCGGCGCTGCCTTCGCGTGCGGTTGGCAGCGACAGGTCAGCCGCGGAAACGGCGGGCACTTCGATGTTGAGGTCGATGCGATCGAGAAAAGGGCCGGAAAGCCGAGCCTGATAATCGGTTGCACAGCGTTGCCCGCGCTTGCAGGCAATCCCCGGTCCGCTGCCGCCGCACTTGCACGGGTTCATCGCAGCGATCAATTGAAAGCGGCAGGGATAGGCGATGCGATGATTGGCGCGCGCGATCACCGTTTCACCGGATTCGAGCGGCTGGCGCAGCGCATCGAGCGCGTTGGGCGCGAATTCCGGTATTATGGAGCAAACTCACCATATATGGTGAGTTCATTTCGGCGAGTAGGTGCCTTCTCCTCAACCTACCGCAATGAAAAGTTGATGTAGTCACCATCTAACGTCATCTCGGACGCAAATGCCTTTTTGCGCGATCGAGAAATGCGCGGCTGGCGAACGACTTGCGGGGTGCGAAGGCGACCAAAGTCGCAGCGCTTCTTGTATTTGGTTGGGTCATTCTTGATCATGAATGCTCCTCCAGAATTTTCTGGATGTCCCGTTCTGTACTTTTCTTTAGACAACTCGGGACGACGCGTCGCGTTTTTCCTGCCGGACTTGTTTTTTGCAGTTGAGTGCTTGTGTCCGGTGCCACCGTAAGAACTACGTCTGTTCCATCTTTGTTCTGCTGCCATAATCGTGTACCATGATTTGAACTGAATTGCCAGTCCAATCGCGTGTCTATAGATGCAAGCTGGTTAGCAACCTCCATAGCTGATCCTAGCCCGACCTTCTCATCCTGTGTAGCGGTTTTGGCTTGAGGTCATGGGGCGGTTCTGCTGGTTTCAGCGGTCACAGATCCCCATCGCCGCTGAAGGCGGCTTGATTTGGTTCAGCGCTGTGCCTTTTTCCTGAGCTTCAG
>JANXWC010000080.1 GCA_025351355.1 Hyphomicrobiaceae bacterium | reverse complement strand
GTAGGCGGCCATCCACGGCAACTCTCAATTTGCTCGAAGACCACTTAAGAAGGCCATTCTGCAAAGGGCTATTTCACATTATCGAATCTGAATTTCCTGAAACCTGTCGTGGATGGCCGCCTACACGGCCATGACGAACGTTGGAGTATCAGTCCGCAATACAGTCCGTAATAGTGACCGCCGCTATGAGTTGCCCTGCTTGTTGATCCCAAGTTGCGCAAAATCCTCCCTTCTCAATTGTCGAAACGCAGCCGATGATGAGCTCTGGCAACGAGGTGAGGCTCTCGGAATGACATTGTTGACGCGATCGCTGGCAGTCGGACTGCTCACTCTTGCAACGCTGATCGGCGCTTGCTTGACGTCGCAGGCGGCGGACGGGGATCTGCGCGTCAAAGTCTTTCCAGGGCCGGTCAATCTGGCGTTGTTCGCGGCGCGCGAGAAGGGGTTCTTCGCCAAGCGCGGGCTCAAAGTTGAAATTCAGTTCACCGTGAATTCCAAGGAACAACGCGACGGCCTCGCCAGCGGCGCATTCGAAATCGCGCAGTCGGGTGTCGATAATGCCGTGGCGCTCGTCGAGGGGGCGAAGGCCGATATCGTCATCGTCGCCGGCGGCAGCAACGGCATGAACGAGTTTGTGGTGCGGCCGGAGATCTCGTCGTTCGCCGATCTGCGCGGCAAGAAAGTCGTCGTAGACGCGCCCGATACGGCTTATGCGCTGCTGGCCTACAAGGTGCTGGCACTCGAAGGGATCGCGCGCGACCAGTATGGCGTGACGCCGGCGGGCGGGTGTCCGCAACGGCTGGCGGCCATGAAAGCCGATCCGCTGAACGCTGCGGCGATGCTCAATCTGCCGTGCAATCTGCTGGCGGTGAAGGAAGGCTTCAAGAGTTTCGGGGCGGCGGTCGACAAGGTCGGGCCCTATCAAGCCGACGGCGTCTGGGTGCGGCGCGAGTGGGCGAAAGCCAATGCGGAGCGGTTGATCGCCTATCTGCAGGCGTGTATCGAGGGCTATCGGTGGGCGGCTGATCCTGCCAATCGACTTGAAGTAAATGCTATGGTTGCGCGTGTTCTCAACCTCTCGCCGGAGATCGCGGCGGGTTCGGTCGAACTGGCCGTTGGCCCCAATCCCGGCCTCGCCAAGGATCTCAAGTTCGATCTGGCGGGATTTAAAACCACGCTGCAGCTAAGGGCCGAAATGCAAAACGGCGATCCCAACGCCGCGCCGCAAAAATACCTCGACCTGTCATTCTACGACCGCGCGCTGGGCGGCCTGTAATTGGTGGGTAAGTTGTTGCCTGCGTCCGAAAAAAAACGAGTTCGGTCAGGGTATCGTACAACCCAAAAAGAAAGCGGTCGTTGCAGTTGAATTAAATCAGGCGTATGTTGACCAACATGCGGCGCCGGTTTGCGCAGTTTATATATTCAAATTGCGACTTTCCGAATATTACAAGGCTCCGCGAAACAGGGAGTAATTACAATGCTTTTCTGTATCACCGCGAATTATACGCCAAAAGCCCTCAATGCAATGCTGGAGAACCCGAGTCTGGACCGCCGAGCGGCGGTTGATAAACTCGTAACAGCGGCCGGCGGCAAATTGGTTGGCTTTTATGGCACGCTTGTTGACGGTCCGGGTGCTCTCACAATCATCGACGTCGACCCGGTCGCCGCTGCGGCAATCACCGGTACGGTTGCCGCTTCCGATGGTGTTCGCAACGTGAAGATGATGCGCCTGTGGACGGGCGATGAGGTCATGGCGATCCGCAAAAAACGCGCGGAGATCCACGGCTCCTATAAAGCTCCGGTCTAGTTGATCGTTGCTAACGAACACGCGGGGAAGGTTCTGCTAGTTGGGTCGCGCCAAGTGGTTTGGCCCAACAAGGTACACTTGCGCGCCGAGTGCACGCCTTGATCGAAGATCAAGCCAGTTTAAATAAGTCAGCCGAGATGGCTATGGCTCCAGCACGTCGGAGAGGCCAACGGCGAGGTCGGGTGGATCGAGCAGCAGCGTTGCGCCGCGATCGGCGATGATCTGATCGCGGGCGACCTTCGCGCCCAAATAGACGAGAACGTCCGGCTCGGCCAGCCGCCCGCCCGGCATTGGTCCTGACGCGCCGTCAACGACGACGTGCCCCTCGAGCCGAGCGACGCCATAGCGTCAAAAATTGCGCTGTAAAGTTTGATCTTCATGTCCCAATGCTGCGAAGGCTGCGCATTGATCGTTCCCGCCGCCCCTTGCTTCTCGATGATTTCGCCATCCCACAACTCGAAGCGCCCCGCTTGCATCGGCTGGGCTTCCGACCAGAGAAGGAATTCATCGACAGTCATCTTGTGTTTCGGCAGCGCGGTCATGGGCAAACTATGGGAGGAACGAACAAACTTCGCCACCGGTTGCGATGCGAGCCAAGCTCGCGAAACGCGCTATTGCGCGCTCGATAACCGTGTCGGCACGATGCGCTGCACTTTGATTGCCTCGCGGTCGATGAGCTCGGTGACCTTCGGCGCGATGGTGTTTTTCCAGAAGTCGCTCTGGTAGACGGCGGCATAGAGTTTCTCACGCTCTGTCTCGCTTTCGAAGCGGCGCATCCACACGTAAACACTGTCGTCCGTTTCGCCGCGGAAGCTGCCGGTTATCACCATGCCTTTGGAAACCTGGAAGGGTATGATTTCCTCCTCCATGCATTTGATCCACTCCGCCATCTTACCCGGCCGGATCACGTATTGGCGCAGTTCGTAGAAGGGCATGGGGAGCACTCCTTTGTTGGCTAATTTACCTTAACTCGACGACCGGCTCTCCTTTGGAAAGCTTTTCGACAACGGACGGCCATGCCACGTCCAGACGCTGAAGCAGGACGCGGTTCACAGCATTGCCGATGCGTATCCACACCACCTGCGGGCCTGCTGGATCCATCGTTTTCAACAGCACGAAATCCTCGTCTTTTGTGACGACGATTGCGCCATCGGCTTTGCCTCTGCTCGAGATTGCCCGATCGGTCGCCTGCCCGAGACCCAAATCACTGGTGTGATGCGCCTCATGGCCCTACGACCTTAGCCAGACAGCCAGACCGGGCGTCAAATTGGTGTCGATGATGAACCGCATCATTCAGCAGCGGCGATGACGGGGTGATCCGTAACTTTGCTGACGAATTCGAGAGCCGCCGTTATGTCGCCATCCTCTAGATACGGATAGTCCGCGAGAATTTCCGCGCGCGTTGATCCGCCAGCAAGCATATCAAGGATCTCCTTGACGCGGATGCGCATCCCACGGATGCAGGGCCGTCCGCCGCAGACTTCGGGGTCGATCGTGATACGGCTATTCGCTTCGGTCATTCGAGCCGTTCCGGAGATTGGTGGCGAAAGCTGAACGCAACGCAGCATAGTTGTCGAATTAGGTCCCGGCTAGCGCTTCCATGCGTGAGGCCGTAATATCCCGATATGCAAGCGGGTAAGAGAATTGGCTTTCGGTGAAATCAACCCGAGTGCCGCCGATCCGATTGTAGAAGTGATCGCCGTCGGGTGTTGGCGTCTTTAGAATCTCCGCGCGGAAAACATCGTGAAGCAACAGCGCTGTCACGTTACATTGCCAGCACGCAGAATTGTCCGCACGCTATTTGCCGCTCGTAGCAGCCGACCAAGAACGGCGCAACGCCTGAGCGATGCGTTCATGGTCGGCGGGCCACGGCAGCTTATTCATTCCGCCTTCTACCCCTTCGCATCCACATACAACTTGCCGCTGCCGGCCAGGAACTCTTCGCTCTTCGCCGCCATCCCCGCCAGCGCTTCGCGCTCGTTGTCGCCCATGGCGGCGACTTCCTTGCGGATGTCCTGAGTGATTTTCATGGAGCAGAATTTCGGCCCGCACATGGAGCAGAAGTGCGCGACCTTGTGAGCATCCTTGGGCAAGGTTTCGTCGTGATAGCTGCGTGCCGTATCCGGATCGAGCCCGAGATTGAACTGGTCCTCCCAGCGGAAATCAAAACGCGCGCGGCTGATGGCGTCGTCGCGCAACTTGGCGGCCGGATGGCCCTTGCCGAGATCGGCTGCATGCGCCGCGATCTTGTAGGTGATGACGCCGACTTTCACGTCGTCGCGATTGGGCAGGCCCAGATGTTCCTTGGGCGTCACGTAGCAGAGCATGGCGCAGCCGAACCAGCCGATCATCGCCGCTCCGATGCCTGAGGTGATGTGATCGTAGCCCGGCGCGATGTCGGTTGTCAGAGGCCCAAGCGTGTAGAACGGCGCTTCCGCGCAAACCTTGAGCTGCTTGTCCATGTTCTCCTTGATCTTGTGCAGCGGCACGTGGCCGGGGCCTTCGATCATCACCTGACAACCCTTGGCCCAGGCGCGGTGCGTGAGTTCGCCGAGCGTTTCCAATTCAGCGAATTGCGCTCGATCATTGGCATCCGCGATCGATCCTGGACGCAGGCCGTCGCCGAGCGAGAACGACACGTCGTACTTGCGCATGATGTCGCAGATGTCGTCGAAGTGCGTGTAAAGGAAGCTCTCCTTGTGATGGGCCAGGCACCATCTCGCCATGATCGAGCCGCCGCGGCTGACGATGCCGGTGACGCGCTTGGCGGTGAGCGGCACGTAGGCCAGCCGCACGCCGGCATGGATGGTGAAATAGTCGACGCCCTGCTCGGCCTGCTCGATCAGCGTGTCGCGAAATACTTCCCAGGTCAGCTTGACGGGATCGCCGTCGACCTTCTCCAGCGCCTGATAAATCGGCACCGTGCCAATCGGAACGGGCGAATTGCGCATGATCCACGAGCGGATGTTGTGGATGTTGCGCCCCGTCGACAGATCCATCACGGTGTCGGCGCCCCAACGCGTCGCCCACACCAGTTTTTCCACTTCTTCCGCCGCACCTGATGTGACAGCGGAGTTGCCGATGTTGGCGTTGATCTTGACCAGGAAGTTGCGGCCAATGGCCATCGGCTCCAACTCGGGATGGTTGATGTTGGCGGGGATGATGGCGCGGCCGCGGGCGATCTCGTCGCGCACAAATTCGGGCGTCACAAATTCGGGTACTGCGGCGCCGAAACTTTCGCCGTCGGCCATCCGCTCGCGCGCGCCGTCGAGCATTTTCTCGCGCGCCAGATTTTCGCGGTGCGCGACGTAGATCATCTCCTCGGTGATGATGCCGGCGCGGGCAAATTCGTATTGCGTCACGTGTTTGGCTGAACCGGCAGCGATGATGGTGCGCTCGGCCGGGCAGGCCGGCACCAGCTTATCAGCGGGCAGATTGCCGTTGTCCTCGGGCTTCACGTCGCGTGGCTTGATGGCCTCGAAGCCGCGTTTATTGAGCCAGGGCGTGCGCACTTGCGGCAGGCCGGCCTTGAGGTCGATTTTGGCGTTGGTTTCGGTATAGGGGCCGCTCGGATCATAGATGCGCACGGGGGCTTCGGCCTTGTCGGTGAGCACGACTTCGCGGAACGGCACCTTGATGTCGGCATGGCCGGAGACGGCCGCATAGACCTTGCGCGATCCCGTGATGGGGCCGGTGGTGACCGTTTCGGGCGCGGGCTGCACGGACTTGGGTTGGATGGTCATGGGCGTCTCCGTTGGGTGCGGCTGTGCGGCATAGCGGCGTAGGGGTGTAGGTTGGGTCAAGGCACAGCCGCGACCCAACAATGACAAAAGCATGCGCGGCTGTTGGGTCGCGCGAAATGCAACCCAACCTACAATCTGTCGCGGGTTTGCGGTGAAAGGTGAAAAGGTAAGCGCTATTGTTGGCGAAGTCTGCCTGCGCTGACGGTTCCAGTCCCTCCGCCGGTATGACCCGGATCAGGTTCGACGGGTTTGGCCCGGATTTCTCCGTTAGCGCCATCTCAGCCCCAGCCGCATCCGCGACCGAAGCACCCCTCGGAACACCCCTGTTATGACAGGGGAAGGGTGGCGATGGAAGGGGGAGCGGGAGGTGAAATGCGTTCTCGCGCCGATTAACGCTGATCACGGCGCCCCGCGCGCTTTCACTGCGGCCATGCCATAGTGTGTGGCAAGCGACATAGCCGTGATCCTAATCCGTGAGGGCTGCCCGACGTCATGCGGCGACTGTTCTTCCTCGTGTTGGTGCTGATGCTGGTGGGAATGAGTGGCTGGTTTATCCGCTCGCGCGCCGCCGTTCCCGGTTCCAAAACGGTCGTAGAGGTGGCGCCCGCGCGGCTCGACATACAATCCGGCACTGCTCGCGGACAACTCCCGCTCTACGTTTCCGCCGACTGGTCAAAACCACTGCCGGACATCACGCGCGCGGTGCTGGTCCTGCATGGCATTCTGCGCGACGCGAATGTGTCCTACGCGGGCGGTTTGCAGGCGCTGAGTGCGGCCGGCGACATGGCCGGCGCGACGCTGGTGATTGCGCCGCAATTTCTGACCGCGGCGGACGCGGCAGCGCATCGCCTCGGCGCCGAGACACTGACATGGGAGCGCGATAGCTGGACCGGCGGCGGCGAGGCTATGGCCCCCGCCGCAATCAGTTCATTCGTCGCCGTCGATGCCATTCTCGCCCGCCTCGCCGATACAGCGCTGTTTCCCAATCTCAAGCACGTCGTTGTCGCCGGCCACTCCGGTGGCGGGCAGATCGTGCAGCGGTATGCGGTGGTCGGCAAAGGCGAAAGCAAGCTCACAGAGCGTGGGGTTGCCGTGCGATACGTCGTCGCCAATCCGTCGTCCTATGTTTATTTCAATGATCGACGGCCACAAGCCGAGGTCTCAGGTGGCGCGAGTTGCGCCGAATTCAACGCCTGGAAATATGGTTTTGCCGCTGGATTGCCGGCTTATGTCGATCAATCCACCCAAACATACGCGCAGCGTTATGCGGCGCGCGATGTAATTTATCTGCTGGGCACCAAGGACACCAATCCCCGTCATCCCGCGCTCGACAAAAGCTGCATGGCGCAAGCGCAGGGCGCGAACCGTTACGCGCGGGGACACGGGTATTTCGACCAGCTGCGAGCCGAGTTCGGCGCCGGCCTCAAGCACAAGCTCTACGACATTGCCGATGTCGGCCACGCCGGGCCCAAGATGTTTGCGTCAAAGTGCGGGTTGGCAGCGTTATTCGATCAGCCGGGGTGCGCGGCGAAGTGAAACCATGCGCCGTCCAGAGCCACGCTTAGTCTCGCACGAAGCTCAGGCTAACGCCGCCAACATGGCGCGTTTCAAATCGCTCTCCGTGTAGGGTTTGTGCACGGCGAAACAGGCGCCGTATTTCAAATCCGCCGATGAGCTGCCGGATGCAATGACGAACGGCGTCTTGCGTGCGGCGAGGATCTCGACAACCGGATCAACCGCGCCATCGGCCAGTGCGCCGTCGAGAATTGCGATATCGAACGATTTGTTGGCGACAAAAGTCAACGCCTCGGTGACGCGGCTGGCGGTGCCGACGACCACGCCACCAAAGTCTTCGATGATATCGGTCAGCGCCCAAACCAGCATCGCCTCGTCTTCGGCGATGAATACCCGCAGCCCCGGCGGAAGCACGGCGCTTGCTGCCGCAAGCACACCCAAATCCGCATCAATGGATGCGGCTGGGGAAAAGGCGTTTTTCATCGCAAACTCCGACACAACTGGCTTCTGCTTAGCATGAAAGCTTGCGCTAAGGTGATAATAAGTGAAGGGTTATTTGTAGTGTGACCGAAAATAAGGCACTCGCGGAGAACGCCTTATGAGCCAATCCTCGTCGCCGTTAGGAAGACTGGTTGCTTTTGCTCTGCTCCGCGCGCCCCAGATCGCGGGCTTGGCGCTGCTGGCGGCATTGGCCCTGTCGATGTTTCTACTGCTCGAATACCGGCAAGCTCTAAGGGCGGTGCGGCATCCGGTCGATGTCCAGACTTCAGTTGCATCTGTCCTCGACATCATCAGGGACTCTGAATCGGCGGTGCGCGGGTTTTTTCTGAGCGGCGATGACGCGAACCTTGCTGAGTTCAAGGGTTCGCCGAGGCATGTGGAACTGGCGCTCATGCGTTTGCAGGAGTTGACTGCCGACAATCCAACGCAACAGACGACCATCGGCACGCTGAAACCGGCAATCGAAGCGCGCTTTGGGCGCTGGCAAGACCAGATTGATCTCAGGCGAAGCGCCGGATTGGATGAACTGCTGGTCCGCTTTCCAACCGAGCGCCGTGACGCCGGTACGACGCCGATCCGGCGACAGCTGGAAGACATGCGGATTGTCGAAGCGCGATTGTCCACGAGCCGTACGGCCACCCTGGACCGCATCACACTCGGAGCGGGGATCGCGGCGGGGCTGTTTACTGCGATTGCCATGGCCGCCCTGCTTGGCTTGATCCTGGCGAACCGGCGCGATGTGCGGGCGGCTGATGTGGCGAGGGTCGATAGCGAACAGCAAGAAGAGCAAATTCGCCAGATGCAAAAGATCGAGGCGGTCGGCCAACTCACCGGCGGGCTGGCGCACGACTTGAACAATATGCTTGCGGTCATTATCAGCGGCTTGTCTTTGTCGCAAAAGCGCGTTGCGGCCAACAACCATGACATATCACGGTTTCTCAGCGCGGCGATGGATGGTGCGACGCGCGCGGCAACCTTGACCACGCGGCTGATGGCGTTTTCGCGCCAATTGCCATTGGCCCCGCAAGCCTTGGATGCCAACCGCCTCGTCGCCGGGATCGCCGAAATGGTGCAGCGAACGTTGGGCGAAACGATCGTGACCCAAACGGTGCAGGCTGCCGGGTTGTGGACCACCAGTGTGGACGCGGGCCAACTCGAAAGCGCCATTCTGAATTTGTCGATCAACGCGCGTGATGCAATGCCTGCCGGTGGCAAGCTGACCATCGAGACCTCCAACATCAGTTTCGACGCCACCTACGCACGCCTGAACCAGATGCCGGTGGGTGAGTACGTGCAGATCGCCGTCACCGATACCGGGTCGGGCATGTCGCGCGATGTCGTGAACAAAGCCTTCGACCCGTTCTTCACCACCAAGGAGGTCGGCAAAGGCACCGGGCTCGGCCTGTCGCAAGCGCATGGTTTCATCAAGCAGTCCGGCGGCCATATCAAAATTTATTCGGAAATCGGACACGGTACGACGATCAAAATGTACCTGCCGCGACTGCATATCGTCGGACCCGCGGAAATCCTCAACACGGCGAAACAGGAAGCCTGGCCGCAGATGCTGCCTGCCGCACGCCTGCAAAATGCCGCGAGCATTATCCTGGTCGTCGAGGACGACGTGCGGGTCAGCGAGATGACGGTGTCGTCGCTGCGCGAACTCGGCTACACCGTCATTCATGCGAGCGGCGCCAAACGTGCGCTCGAGCTGCTGGACCTGCATCCCGGTACGCAGCTGTTGTTCACCGATATCGTCATGCCCGAAATCAACGGGCGGCAGTTGGCGGCGGAAGCATCGAAGCGGCGTCCGGATCTGCTGGTGGTCTATACGACGGGGTTTACCCGCAACGCCATCGTGCACAGCGGCAAACTCGATGCGGGGCTGAACTTCCTCTCCAAGCCCTTCACGCTGGTGCAACTCGCCGCAAAAATGAGCGAAGTCCTGACGCCCAAGGCCGCGGCGTAGGTTTTAAGCCTATAGGCACTTCTGGCCAGGAAAGTGCCTCGCCATCAGCGACACGCGTCTTCCCGGGAAATTTTTGGCGCGCAGCGCCAAGAATTTATCCGGGATCTTGACCCGTCGACGTCAGAAACGAATGTGGCATCGATGTTGCGGCCATCGACCTGGCAAGATCCCGGATAACCTCCGCGCCGAATTTGCGCTTCGGTTTCCGGGAAGACGAGCGGTTGGGTTTCGAGGCACGAATTGATTGTCGCAAATATTTCCCGGACAGCAATGACCGGCGGTATGAGAATTTTACGCGCACCCGCAACGATGCTATATTGCCGTGCCGTTTTTCGGCGCGACCATGGGCGGTTGTCAGATCGTCAGCTTCCGGAAATTTGGGGAGATCCTATGCACATTCAGTCGCTCGGATATATTGGCGTGGCCGCCCAAGGGCTCGATGACTGGGCCCATTTTGGCACCCGTTTCCTCGGCATGCAGGCGGTCGATCGCACATCCAGGCGGTTGGCCTTGCGCATGGATGATCGCAAGCAGCGCGTCATTGTCGAAGATGCCGGGCGCAACGGACTGGGCTACATCGGCTGGGAGACGGCCGATCAAGCGGCGCTCGATGCGCTGGCCGCCGGGCTTGAGCGCCAAGGTGTCGCCGTCCTGCGCGGCGACCGGGCCCTCGCCGATGAGCGCAGCGTGGCGGATGTGATCCGCTTCCAAGACCCGTTGGGCAATCAGCTCGAAGCTTTTTGGGGCGCCGAAATTACGACGGCGGCATTCAAGCCCGGCCGCTCCATCTCGGGTTTTCGGACCGGCCCGCTCGGCATGGGCCACACGGTACTTCATGTCGAGAACGTCGACGCGCTGGTGCCGTTCTATCGCGACGTGCTCGGGTTCCACACCAGCGACTGGATGCTGAAGCCCTTCAAGGCGCACTTCTTCCACGTCAACCCGCGCCAGCACAGCCTGGCCCTGATCGAAACCGGCCGGAAGGGTTTGCACCACTTCATGGTCGAACTCTACAGCCTCGACGACGTCGGCCAGGGCTTCGATATTGCGAACGGAATGGACAACAAGCTGCTGCTCACCATGGGTCGTCATACCAACGATCATATGACGTCGTTCTATACAAAAACGCCGTCCGACTTCGGCGTCGAGTACGGCTGGGGCGGGCGCCTGCTGGACGTGCCCAAACATGTCCCGGAGGAGATGACCCACGGGCCCAGCATGTGGGGTCACGAACTGGTCAACGCCGATCCGGAGATGCGCGCCAAGCGGCGGCAGGCGCGCATCGACGCGGCCGAATCCGGCCTCCGGCAACCCGTGCACGTGCTTGAGGGCAACTACCAGCTAGCCGCAGGTATCTGCCCCTGGTGGGATCAGGCATCGGGCAAGGCCAAGTAGCGTTGGCTCGTGGCGTCCAAGCTAAGGACCCTCGCAACAACAACTGAATCGCGCGCTGTTGACGGCAGAAGCCCAACACTCCGTCATGGCCAAGTAGGCATTAAAATAGCAACACTCCCCACCGCTATCCCGGAATTTGGCGCGCCCGTCGCGCGACAAATATCCGGGATCCTTACCGGGTGCGTTTTGAGATTGGACTGCGAGCGGTTCGTTTTCAAATTTGAGCGGCAAAGATCCCGGATAACCTGTGGGCCGAAGTGGCCCTGCGGTTTCCGGGAACGCGTCCGCTGGAGCTGTGCTAGCGCCGACGCGGCAATGACGAACGAGAGAGCGATGAGCCGTCTGCGGAATGCGTAGCAGTCGTTGTTCCGTCCAAGCTACTTATCCTTTCGTCTCGCCCCGCTTTCCCCGCAAAGCCTCCCAATAGGCGAGCCGTTTCCGCACTTCGCGCTCGAAGCCGCGCTCGGGCGGATCGTAGTAGTGCGGGCGCGAGCGCATTTCATCGGGGAAATAGTTCTGGCCGGAGAAGCCCTCAGGTGTGTCGTGGTCGTATTGGTAGCCGTCGCCGTAGCCCTCCGCTTCCATCAGCTTGGTCGGCGCATTGAGAATGATCTTGGGCGGGGCGACGCTGCCGGTTTCTTTGGCCGCGCGGCTGGCGGCTTTGTAGGCCTTGTAGACTGCATTCGATTTTGGCGCCGTGGCGAGATAGACGACGGCTTGCGCCAGCGCCAACTCGCCTTCCGGCGAGCCCAGAAAATCGAACGCGTCCTTGGCCGCGTTGCAGATAACGAGCGCCTGCGGGTCGGCGAGGCCGATATCTTCCACCGCCATGCGCACGAGACGGCGGGCCAGGAACAGCCGGTCTTCGCCATCTTCGAGCATGCGGCAGAACCAATAGAGCGCGGCGTCGGGATCGGAGCCGCGTACCGACTTATGCAGCGCGCTGACGAGATTATAGTGGCCTTCGCGATTTTTGTCGTAGAGCGGCGCGCGGCGCTGCACCAGTTTAATCAGGCGGTCGCGGTCGAGCGGCGGTTGTTCGGGGCTGACGGACGCAAAGATTTCCTCGGCCATGTTGAGCACGGTGCGACCGTCGCCGTCGGCCATGCCGATCACGGCCTCGCGCGCATCAGGCACAAGCGGCAGCGGGCGCGCCAGCAATGCTTCTGCCCGTTGCAATAACGCTTCGAGCGTAGCGTCGTCCAGCCGATCCAAGGTCAGCACGGTGGCGCGGCTCAGCACGGCCGCATTGAGTTCGAACGACGGGTTCTCAGTCGTCGCGCCGACCAGCGTGATCGTGCCATCTTCCATATGCGGCAGGAAACTGTCTTGTTGGGCGCGATTGAAGCGATGGATCTCGTCGACAAACAGCAACGTGCCGCGGCCCTGCTCGCGACGGATTTTGGCGCGCTCGAACGCTTTCCGCAGATCCTGCACGCCGGAAAAGATGGCCGACAGCTGCTCCAGTTCGAGGTTGGTTTCGGCGGCGATCAGGCGCGCAATGGTGGTCTTGCCGGAGCCGGGCGGTCCCCACAGCACGAGCGAGCCGAGCCTGCCGCTCGCCAACATGCGGGTCAGCGCGCCTTCAGTGCCGACCACCTTCTCCTGGCCGACGACTTCCCCGAGGCGGGTTGGCCGCAAACGATCGGCAAGCGGCCGTGGCGCGCTCGTTTCTAGTCCGGCAGCCTCGAACAGGTTCGTCATGGGCCCTTTTCTGTTTGCGCCATATCCTGCGTGGACCACCGACGGTCGGCACTCGGTAAGGTCGTCGGCATGTGACCTGACAACATCAAGCCCAATACCAGCAGGCTGCCCGCCGAGATGGCCACGAAGCCGGCGATGGCCAAACCGGCCGCGCTTTTCATCCGTTCCGGAATATCCTCGACGACAAGCACGGCGGCGCGGTCGTCGTCGGGCAGGTAGCGTATCCTGAGATGGGTACGTGCCAACGCGCTGCCCAGTCGCAATTTGCGCGCGAGGCTACTACTGACCTGAACGGCCGACGCCCGCTTGATGGCGCCCGCATCATCGCGCCAGGTTAAATCGATCCAGCCGCCGCTGACCATGCGGCTACTCGCTGTGGCGTCAATGGTGGCGAGGGTTTCGAGGCCGCGATGGCTTTGGGCATAGAGGCTGGCAGCTCTTGCAAACCCGAAGAGTACCAGAACGAGACCCAGCCAAACGGACATCCTGCCCACCAGATGGGCGGCCCCATCCCAGTCTTTGCGCATTGCTTTCGATACCTCGGCAGCTTTTCATCAAGTAAGGCGAAGTGACGATGGGAAAGGAATACAGAATCCAGGTGCATAGTTCAGTCGGTGTTGAGGGACTTTGCCTGATCGTCTGGGGCTAAGGCTGCCGGAAAGTCCTCAATCAGGTAGCGCGTGAAGTTTTCTGCCTTGATCCGCCGCTCGCTCTTCGCCCAACCGCGCAGCGAAATGCCCGCGGCATGGACCGTTTCGGGCGAACCGGAAAGCAGCGGATGCCACCATGCCAGCCCGCGCTTTTCCTCGACGCGCCGATAGCCGCACGATTCGGGCAGCCAAGAGAGGCGCCGTACTTCTGCCGGATCAATCTGGATGCAATCGGGCACATGTGCTTGCCGATTTGGATAGTCGCGGCACTGGCAGGACCGCAAATCGAGCAAACGGCAGGCAACTTTGGTCAGGAATATCTTGCCGTTATCTTCATCCTCTATTTTATTGAGGCAACACCGCCCGCAGCCGTCGCACAGACTTTCCCATTCGCCGGGTGACATCTCGTCGAGGGTTTTCGCTTCCCAGAAGGGTAGAGTTTCGCTGCTGATAGCGTCATTCGCCTTGTCACCCGCGCCGTGCGTGGTTTTGCCAGCCTTAGTCATGGCAGCCTTTCGTTTTGTCGCATCGGCACATGCCATACTTGGTTGTGCCACAGTTGGATATGATAGAATTCTCTGCTACCAGTTTTGGTTGAACAAAGTATAGAAAGATGAATTCGAGGCGATATTCGTTGTGGGGCGTTCCCACCCGGATATTGCCCTGAGTGCGTGGCCGTGATGACTGCCGATGTAGGGCTGACGGATGAGTCGTCCCGGTACTATTTGCTTCGCGTGCACCAGCGCTAGCGGTTCGTCGGGACCGCCTGGACTGAGGCTCGCAGACCTTTGAATGTAGGTGGATCTTGCCGGAATTCGATCCCAAACACACCCCCCGCCGCAAGGCGATCAATTGGCTGGGCATCGACGCCTGGATTGATTCGAATCTGGCCAATGGTTGGGAAGCATTCAAGGATCGCTACAACGCTGCATCGAGCTTTTTTGCCCGCTTCAGACTTTCGGGAGTCAACCGGCTGGCCACCGAATTTGCGTCCGAAGGGCTTACTTTGTTGGCCGGCGGGTTGGTGGTGATTTATCTCGCGTCGTTGCCGGCGCTGCTGGAATTCGACGAAAGCAAGATCGGCGCCACGAAATACAGTGTCAAATTTCTGGACCGCTACGGTAACGAGATCGGCATGCGCGGTATCATGCAGAACGACGCGGTGCCGCTGGAGGAAATTCCCGATCATCTGATCAAAGCGACACTCGCGACGGAAGACCGGCGCTTCTTCGAGCATTTCGGCGTCGACTTCCTCGGCACCTTCCGGGCGCTGGTGACCAACGTCAACGCCGGCGAAACTGTGCAGGGCGGCTCGACGTTGACGCAGCAGCTGGCCAAAAACCTGTTTCTCAGTCCTGAGCGGTCGTTCACGCGCAAGTTGAAGGAAGTCTATCTCGCTTTTCTGCTCGAGAGCCGCTTCACCAAGCGCGAAATTCTTAAAATGTATCTCGACCGCGCTTACATGGGCGGCGGCGCGTTCGGCGTAACAACTGCGGCGCAATTCTATTTCGGTAAATCCGTGCGCGATGTGACGTTGGCAGAGGCGGCCATGTTGGCCGGCCTGTACAAGGCACCAACCAAGTACGCGCCGCATGCCAATCCCGGCAATGCGCGGCAGCGGGCCAACACGGTCCTCTCAAACCTGGTTGAGGCCGGCTACATGACGGCCGGTCAGGTCGAGGCCGCGCGCGCCAACCCAGCCAGCGCCATTGAGCAGCATGCGACCAGTAGTCCCGACTGGTTTCTTGACTGGGCATTCGAAGAGGTGCAGCGGCTGGCCGAGGGAAAGGGCCAGTACATCCTGACCGCACGGACCACGGTCGATGTCGGTTTGCAACGGGCGGGCGAGGACGCGCTGCAATCGACTATTCGGCAATACGGCAAGTCGCATCATGCCAACTCCGGCGCACTTATTTCGCTTGAACCCGATGGCGCGGTGCGGGCGCTCGTCGGTGGGCCGGATTACGGCGAAAGCCAGTTCAACCGAGCCACTAATGCGCGCCGGCAGCCGGGATCATCGTTCAAACTCTACGTGTATGCGGCGGCCATCGAAAGCGGTTTGCGTCCGGGATCGACCGTCAGTGATAATTCGCCGGCGCCGTGCGGTCCCAAGGGGTGGACGCCGAAAAACTATAGCGGCGGTTCCGGCAGCGGGCGGTCGATTACGCTGATCGATGCGTTCAAGACATCGCTCAACACCGTCGCTGTCGATCTGTCGCTCTATCGTCTCGGCGCCAACAGTCGCGACAAGGTCATCGAGATGAGCCAGCGGCTCGGCGTCAATGGGGTGAAGAAGACCTGCTCGATTGCGCTGGGCGATACAGGAATCTCACCGCTGGAACATACCGGTGCGTATGCTGCATTCGCCAACAATGGTCATCTGGCGCGACCTTACGGTATTCTCGAGCTGGTGACCGGCAAGGGCGACATGATCTACTCGCGCGAGCGCGACGAACCGCCGGCACCGGTCGTGCTGAAGCCGCGCGTCGTCGCCGAGATGAACCAGATGATGCAAGCCGTGGTCAACGAAGGCACGGGCAAACGGGCAGCGCTGGAAATTACCCAGGCGGTCGGCAAGACGGGCACCAGTTCGAGTTATCGTGATGCGTGGTTCATGGGCTTTACGGGCCAATACGTTACCGGTGTGTGGCTAGGCAACGATGACTTCCGTCCCATGTTGATCTCGTCGTCGGTGGGCGAGGCGGCGCATGGCGTCACGGGCGGCGGTTTACCCGCGCAGACGTGGCAGGCGTACATGACCGTCGCCCATCCGAGCGCCAATATGCCGACGATCCCCGGCCTCAGCGCTCACCCCAAGCAGGTGCAGGAAGCGCAACGGCTGGCTGAACTGAAACGTACCGAGCCGGCGATGGCTGCGGCGCAAACGCAAGGCGTACGCAAGTCGATCATGCCGGACACGACGCGAGAGACTTTGCGCAAGCTTGCCGAAACCTTGCGCCGCGTAGCCGGCTTGCCGGCAGCACCTATTCCCGGGCCGGCCAATGGACAGGGAACGGGGCCACCAGTTGGCGTCACCGACGGACGGCGGCAGTCCAGTATTCTGCCGGCACCGGACACCGGCCCGCTGACGGCCAGCGGACCCGTCGGCGCCTCCGACGTGCGGCGCCAGTAAGTGTTCACCAGAGCAGTGCCAATACCTGCGGTTACCGCAAGGAAACGTTGAACCGTCATGCTGTTGCGCGCCATCGCCACGTTCGTCAATTTCGTCATGCGCGGTGCTGTGTTTCTGGCGATCGCCATTCTTGGCGGCTTCGGCTCGGCGTGGGTGATGATCCATTCTGGTTCGCAGCTGACAGCGGCGACGTCGGGCCCATGGGTCACCTGGACCTCCGCCGGACGCATGGACGCCGATCCCTACACGCGTGCACACACCGTACGGCTCGGGCTGTTACCGTTGAATTCGACGCTGGCGCTGACCTATCAGGCGCAAACCGATGTTGCCGGCCAGCGCATTCACTCGTCGTGTGTCTATGTCGTCGATGTGTCCAATCTGGACGCTGAATGGTGGAGTATGGCGGTGTTTGATGAGCGCGGCGCGTTGATCCGCAACAACGCCAATCGGTTCGCGTTCAACGCAAGTACCGTGCTGCGTGATGCCGATGGCGGCACGCGAATCGTTGTTTCGCGCGAGGCACGGCCGGGCAATTGGCTACCGACGTCGGGTGCCGGCCGACTGATCCTGTCGCTCACTGTCCAGGATCCGCGTTGGGTGAGCGCCGCCACCGACGACCAGGGGCGAAGCCGGAACCTTCCGACAATCAGTACGGTATCATGTCGCTAATTACTGATCAGGCTGCAGCGAAGCTGGATGAAAATTCGAGTGCCATGACCTCAGAGCACCCTATACCTGATCAGGCCTTGGCGGAGGGAAAGCCGCGCGAGGGCGATCCGTTGACCGCCAGCGTAGCACCTGATGTGCCGTCGTTGCCCGAGGCGATCAAGGCCCGCATCAGAACTGCGGCAATCGACCTGCCCGCACCGATGCTTACAACCTACGGGCCGACTGGCCTATCGCTCCGCCTGCAGCACCTGCGTCAGCGCCTGCCGGGCAAAGTTCAGGGTGCCCTACGCAGTGCATTGGCAGGTGCCCGCGGTGCGGTTGCCGACCGCCTGCCGCACGGACGTCCGGCATGGCCATTGTTGGGAAAAATATCCGTGCCTCGCCTGTCTCCCGAACTGCGGGAAGGCTTGGTCAAGCATGGCCGCCGTGCCGGAATCAATATCGGCACGACCATCGACAAGATCATACGTGTCGTTCCGGCGGCACAGCCGGGTCCGGCATCGGCTACGACAGGGCGCACGGAAATTGCGGTGTCCGATATTACGACCGTGTCGGTTCAACGTGCCGTCAAGCAGCCGTCCGTATTTGCGCCCGGTCATATTCTGACAGCACTGCTGGCCGGTGGCATCATCCACATCGCGACGACGTTTGCGATTACCGCATTAGGCACCGGCAGCGCCTTTCGGCAATTGCGGGCGGTATTACCTGCGAATTCCATCGTCGTGCTACCGTCTCAGTCACCGGCGACGCAACTGCTGCCATTTCTCTCTCCGGACATGCTCTACGCGATGTGCCGGTTTGATCTCGGCGGCGGGTCGGTCGAGGTGAAGGCGGTGCTGCCGGAAATCGGTTGGTCGCTTGCGCTTTACACGCGGGCCGGCGATAACTTCTACGCCACTCCCGGTCAAAGCCAGCGAGCGGTGCCGGTCGCGTTCACGTTGTCGGCGGCAAGCGACAGGATCGCGTCGTTGACGCCCGGTGTGCGCAAGACTGATGTGGATTTGGGACAGGTGACAAGTCCCGACACGGAGGGTCTCGTCGTGATCAGAGCGCCGATCAAGGGGGTCGCGTTCGAGGGCATCGCCCGTGCCATCATGAAACGCGCGTCGTGCAGCCCTGCGCAAAGGTGAGACGCTTCGGCGTCCCGATCGCAACCGTCTGCGCATCCGGTGATACCGGTGCACATCACGCACAAATGAAGGGGCTGGATCGAGACGCCGTTGCTGCGATACCGAGTGAAATGCAAAGAGCGGAACGCGCGACCGGCAGAAACGCGCAACACAGTCTGCGGCGAATACTCTGCTCTTTGTGGAACGCGGTACATGCGGCGGCTCTGGGGAAGCTGCCGACTTGAATGGCATAGCACCGGGTTGCTTAAGTTCGGGTAAATATGCGGCTGGTTTTTGCCTGCGGTCGGCGCGTCAACCGGCGCCCTCACCACCGAGCAATTGGGGCAGAAAAAACAGCGTAGGCACGAGTGCATAGGCTGCCAAGGCCAGCCACGGCGATACGAATGCCAAGGAAATAGCGAGAATATAAATGGCAATCCCGGTGAGGCTGCGCACGCGCAGGCGACGTTGCTTTTCCAGCGCAGCCGGGTCCGTCGTCTGCCGTCCCACTTGCTGCCGCATGGCGGCGAACGCAAGCGAGCAGGCCAACAGCAGCGCCCCGTAGAGCGCCACGCCCGGGGCTTGCGCTTGTGTTTCGCCGATCAGATGCGTGGCGAACGGAATGAACGACATGAAGAACAGCAGGATCATATTGATCAGCACGACCCCGTGGCTGCCTCGCTTGAGATTGTCGACGAGTGATTTGTGATTGAGCCACAGCACGGCGACGACGAAAAAGCTCAAAACGTAGGCGATGAGTTTGGGCGCCAATGGTACGATCAGATCCGCCCACATGTGCATCGGTCGCCCGGCGGGCAGATGTTCGGGCAGCTTCAATTCCAGCACCATGATCGTGATGATGATGGCAATGACACCGTCGCTGAACGCTTCCAGGCGCTGCAGTCCCTGGCGTCCGTCCAAACTCCCGTTTTCGCTCATGTCAGTCTCGCCCTCAGATCAGTTCAGCTCGATTGTCCCGCCGTCTTGTCGATCATGCCCTGGGGGCCGCGCGCGAGACCCGCAATGCCAGTCCGCGAAACCTCAACGAGGCCGAGCTTGGTCATGATCGCGATGAACTGCTCGATCTTCGGGGAGCGACCGGTCATCTCGAACACGAAATGTTCGGTTGAGGCATCGATCACGTTGGCGCGAAAAATTTCGGCAAGGCGTAGCGCCTCGATGCGCTTCTCGCCGGTGCCCGCGACCTTAACCAGCGCCAGTTCACGCTCGAGCGGATCGCCGCCGGCGGTCAGATCGTGCACACTGTGGACGGGGACCATGCGGTCGAGCTGGTTCTTGATCTGTGCCAGCACCATCGGCGTGCCCTTGGTGACGACCGTGATGCGCGACAGATGCTTTTCGTGTTCGGTTTCCGATACCGTCAGGCTGTCGATATTGTAGCCGCGTCCCGAGAACAGGCCGATGATGCGGGCCAGCACGCCCGGCTCGTTGTCGACCAGCACCGAGATCGTATGGCTTTCGCTGGCGACCTTGGTCTCTTCGAGAAAGTAAGCGGAGCCGGTGGGTTTGTGGGACATTGATGGGGACCTTTGTGTCGGAATGCTTTAATTCTTGGCGCGTAAATCTTCGATCAGCGTTTCGGTCTCGTTCTGCGCCAGCGTCCAAGGTTCGGCAATGGCGCCGTCCAACCATTCGCGATAGGCGGGATGCGCCAGGACAGCATCCATGTAAGCGCGCGATACCGGATCGACCGAAATCGAATAGGTCTGCAATCGGGTGACGACGGGGACATACATGCCGTCGGCGGCGGTAAAGCCGCCGTAGAGAAACGGCTCGCGCGAGTCCTTGCCAAAGCGGGCGCGCGCCTCGTTCCAGATGGCGGCAATGCGCGCGACGTCTGCCTGTACGTCGTCGGGCAATGGTTTGGCCGCGAAGCGCTGCGTGATCACCATCGGGCAATGCTTGCGCAAGGCCATGAAACCAGAATGCATTTCGGTAGCGACGGAACGCGCGTGCGCACGCGCTACCGCGTCGCGCGGCCAAATCACCTTCTCAGGAAATTTTTCCGCGACATATTCCATGATCGCCAAGCTTTCCCAGACCGTCACGTCACCATCGACGAGGCAAGGCACCTTGCCGGTCGGCGAATGCTGTTTGATGCGCTCGGTCGTGTCTGGCATGCGCAGCGGTAGCAGTGTTTCGTCGAATGCGATGCCTTTCGCACGCATGACGATCCATGGCCTGAGCGACCATGACGAATAGACCTTGTTGCCGATGAGGAGGTGCATGTGGCTGCTCGCTGCAGAATGAAACTATTGCGATCTCGTACCTACAATGATATCATTTTTATAGAGGTGATATCAATGGCGCAAATCCTGGTTCGCGATCTACCCGACGACGTCAAAGAAAAGCTCCGGCGCAATGCGATAGTACACGGGCGCAGCCTGGAGGCGGAAGTGCGAGACATCTTAGCCAGGGTAGAGCCAGTCGAGGCCTCTGGCACGACTGAAAAATCGGGGAAAGCGCTCGCAGATCTACTCGTTAAACAATCGCGAGCTAATCCTATTCCTGACGATGTGTGGGATGAGTTCCAGACGAATCTTAAGCGCATCCGCAAGACGTCACGGGCCCGGCGTGTGAACCTGGATCGATGATCTTGCTCGATACCAATGTCGTATCGGCCTTCATGCGCCTTGAAGGAGAGCCGTCGATCATCCAGTGGCTTGAAACACTCGAAGCGAGTGATCTCCATGTGCCGACCCTCGTCGGCCTGGAAATTCAATTCGGCATCGAATGTCTGCCGACAGGCAGCAAGCGCCGCCACCTCGAAACACAACGAGACTATGTGCTTTCCGACATGCTCAAAAATCGTATTGTGGACTTCGATCGCGGCGCTGCGCTTGCGGCCGCTGCCATCTACGCGAGGTCTGCCAATCGCCATCAAGACAAGAAAATAATCGACTTCCAGATTGCCGGCATGGGCAAGGCTCTCAACGCCAGCATCGCGACAAGGAACGCCAAGGACTTCGCTGCGTTGGGCGTGAAGGTCATAAACCCATGGAGCGCTGGCGGCTGACATCAGTTGATCCTCCGCCTGATTGCTTCCGCCAGCTCGTCGACAGCATTCTCGATCGATCTTTGGTCGGTTTGAATAACTACTAGGGCGAGTTGATTTCGTCACGGAGCGACCACGTCTATGTCGATCGTGCGCTTGGCCGCTTGTTTGCGCAGCTTCTCGTCAAACGACGCCAATTTATTGCATCCAAGTGCCTTCGCGTCGAGAAGATGGACGACATCTGCGAAGTCCATGCCGGCCAAAAAACAATCGAGTAGCGATTGAACCGAGCCCGGCCAGGGAGCCGCGATATTGGGCAATGCCAGAAGCGCTGCGAGTGACCGAGCGATCGCCGGCCTATCAAGCGCATAAGTTCGGCCTAAAACCCAAACCGTTTCGATCAACACCCCGCTCGTGATTGCGATGTTATTTTCGACAACCAGCGATCTTGCTTTGGAAACCTGCTTTGCGTTGTCGTTGATCATCAATCGCACGATGATATTCGTGTCGACTGCGATCATTGCCCAACGCCTTTTCGACGGGCGCGCTCACGCATCTCATCGGCGATGCCTCGCTCCATATCCTCAATAGATTTTGGTGGACCCTTATAGCCTGCCACGCCGATGACGTCGTCGATCGTCGTCCGCTTGAACGGCGATTTCGTCCGGAGTAGTACGCCTTCGGGTCGCTCTTCGACGACTAGCTCCGTGCCCGTGTCCCAGCCACGCGCTTGGCGGATTGACTTGGGTATGATGACCTGCCCCTTGCTTGATACCTTGGTCTCCATCAGCAACGCTCCTTGAGCGGAAAGTAAGACGAAATCTTACTCCATATTGGCGGTCTCGTCTACACCAGCATCTTGCCCTCTTTGCCGATCGCTTTGTCGATTTCGTCGGCGGAGACGTCTTCGCCGAACAGCATGTCGTTGTGCGCCTTGCCCGAGGGAATCATCGGGAAGCAGTTGGCCAGTTGCGCCACGCGGCAATCGAACAGCACCGGACGGCCTTTGACCGCCAGCATTTCCTTGATCGCACCGTCGAGATCGGACGGCTTGTCACAACGGATGCCGACGCCGCCGTAGGCCTCCGCCAATTTAACGAAGTCGGGCATCGATTCAGTATAGCTCTCGCTCATGCGATTGCCGTGCAGCAGCTGTTGCCACTGGCGCACCATGCCCATGTACTGGTTGTTGAGGATCATCACCTTGACCGGCAGGGCGTACTGTACCGCCGTCGACATTTCCTGGATGTTCATGAGGATGGAGGCGTCGCCGGCGATATCGACGACGGTTGCCTTGGGATGCGCCAACTGCACGCCGATGGCCGCCGGCAAGCCATAGCCCATGGTGCCGAGGCCGCCGGAGGTCATCCAGCGATTGGGCTCGTCGAAGTGGAAGAACTGGGCCGCCCACATCTGATGCTGGCCGACTTCGGTGGTGATGTAGGTGTCGCGATCGCGCGTCGCCGCGTATAGCCGCTTGATAGCGTACTGCGGCATGATGATGTCCGAGTTGGGCTTGTAGCGCAGGCATTTCAGCGCGCGCCATTTGTCGATCTGGCCCCACCAATTCTTCAGCGCCACCTTGTCGGTGGAATACCCTTCGCGTTTCCAGACGGCGATCATTTCTTCGAGCACATGGGCAACGTCGCCGACGATGGGAATATCGACCCGCACGTTCTTATTGATCGACGACGGATCGATATCGACGTGGATTTTACGGCTGCCGGGGCTGAAGGCATCGATGCGGCCAGTGATGCGATCGTCGAAGCGAGCGCCGATATTGATCATCACGTCGCAGCCGTGCATGGCCATGTTGGCTTCGGCGGTGCCGTGCATGCCGAGCATGCCGAGCCACGCTTTGCCGGAGGCGGGATAAGCGCCAAGCCCCATCAAGGTCGAGGTGACCGGAAAATCCGTCAGCTTCTGCAACTCGCGCAATAATTTTGTGGCCTTGGGGCCGGAATTGATAACGCCGCCGCCGGTATACAAGATTGGCCTTTTACCCGACGCCATTAGCTTGACGGCGGCGGCGATCGCACCGGGCTCGCCGTGGGTTCGCGGCCGGTAGGTCTTGTGCTTGATGTCGCGCGGCCCGACGTAGAGACCGCTGGCGAACTGCACGTCCTTTGGGATATCGACGACGACGGGGCCAGGGCGGCCGGTCTGGGCGACATAAAACGCTTCGTGCAGCACGCGCGCGAGGTCGTCGACGCTGCGCACCAGCCAGTTGTGCTTGGTGCAGGGTCGCGTGATGCCGACGGTGTCGCATTCCTGGAACGCGTCGTTGCCGATCAGATGGGTCGGCACTTGGCCGGTGATGCAGACCAGCGGAATGGAGTCCATCAGCGCATCGGCAAGGCCGGTCACCGCATTGGTGGCGCCAGGGCCGGATGTCACCAAGCAGACACCGACCTTGCCGGTTGATCGTGCGTAGCCTTCCGCGGCATGCAGCGCGCCGCCTTCCTGGCGCACCAGGATATGCTTGACTTTATCTTGTTGGAAAATCTCGTCGTAGATCGGCAGTACGGCGCCACCGGGGTAGCCGAACAGATGCTCGACACCTTGATCGGCGAGCGCCTTCAAAACGATTTCGGCGCCGGTCATGGTGCGGGCCATTGAATGTTCCTTTGACGTAACGGACGAGACCGCAGGCAATTACGAGGTTGCAGTGCAACAATCAATAAACAGTTGCAATGAACGATCATTTCTTTCCAAGTCTGCTGTTTGAACATCGTTCCACGTAATCATATTACGTTTAAGCCATGTGCGCTGACGCTTTACGTAATGACGCGTGTCGAGCTTCGCCTGCGCTCGCGCAGCTTCCAGCGTCGTTACTCCGCGCGCGAAACTGGCCAGCGGCGGCACGCCGAGGGCGCGCATCGCCGGCAAATCGGAATGCAGGTCTGCCGCCAGCAGCGCCGCGACCTCTCCCACTGCACCGGCTTCAAGCATCAAATCAAAACGCTGATCGCAACGATCGAGCAGCTGTTGTCGATCCGGCCGCAACACCAATCTCACCGTCTCTTGCTCCGCCAAGAGCGGTGTGCCCGACTGACGCTGCCAGTCAGCCAGCGAGCGTCCGGTGGCGTCGAGAACTTCGAGCGAACGGGTCAGTCGTTGCGTGTCGTTGCTCGCCAATCGCTCAGCCATTTCAGGATCGCGCACGGAAAGTTCGGCATGTAGCGACGGCGCGCCGAGGATCTTTGCCTGAGCGCGCCAGTGCGCACGAATCTCTTCGGGGATCGCCGGCACCGGCGATAGGCCTTCGAGCAATGCCTTGAAGTAAAGCCCGGTGCCGCCCACGATGATCGGGCGCAGCCCGGCGGCGCCTGCTTTTTCCAACGTTTCCGCGACATCAGTGACGTAGCGGCCTACGGAGTAGGCGACCGCTGCAGAGACGTGCCCGTAAAGCCAATGCGGCGCGCGCGCTTCGTCTTCGGCAGACGGGCGTGCCGAAAGAATGGGTATCTCGCGATAGACCTGCATGGCGTCGGCGTTGATCACCACGCCGCCAAACAGTTCCGCCAGGCGCAGCGCCAGCGCGGATTTGCCCGAAGCCGTCGGGCCGGCGATGAGGATGGGGCGCGTCATGGCAGGGATATATAGCGTTCGGTGCGGTTTGCGCGAGGCCTTCGTCGCAGGTATGAGTGCGCGGCAATTCGCTTCGCGAAGTGGGGCCAGCCCCACGCCCCGCTGACGGGACACCCGCCGGACCGCCCGAGTTTTACCTGTAAGTCTGATCCCATGACCCAACTTGTTCTCAGTTTGATCGCCCAGCCCGGCAGTACCCCCCTTGATGCGGCCGCTATCGCGGCAATCCAGGCGATATTACCGGCGCGCCAGCAGTCGATGCCACGCTGGTTGTCGCCGGGCGAAGCCTGGGAAACGCGCGTCGAATGCGTCGATGGTTTCCAGCGCGACGATCTCGATGCACTGATCGCCGACGGCATTCGCGACGATGTGCTCGAAGGGCGGCCGGTGGATGTGAATATTTTGCCGGGCACGGTCCGCCGCAAAAAACTGCTGATCGCCGATATGGATAGCACCATCATCCAGCAGGAGTGCATCGACGAGATGGCCGACATGCTCGGCCTGAAGCCGCAGATTGCCGCCATCACCGAGCGGGCGATGCGCGGTGAACTGCCGTTCGAGGCGGCGCTGCGCGAGCGGCTGGGGCTGATCGCCGGCTTGCAAGAGAGGCAGCTGACTGCCGTCTATGATGGCAGAATTACCGAGATGCCGGGCGGTCGCACGCTCGTGGCGACAATGAAGAAATTCGGCGCGTACACGGCGCTGGTCTCTGGAGGTTTTACATTTTTCACATCGCGCGTGGCTGCTGCGGTTGGCTTCGACGTCAATCGCGCCAATACGCTTGAAATCCAGAACGGCATCATGACCGGTAACGTTATCGGCCCCATCCTCGGCAAGGAAGCCAAGCTGGCGAGTTTGCAAGAGTTTGCGCGCGTGCGTGGCCTCGAGTTGGCTGAGACACTGGCGGTAGGTGACGGCGCCAATGATCTCGCCATGATCGGCGCCGCGGGACTGGGGGTTGCCTATCACGCCAAGCCGATCGTGTCGGCCCAGGCGCACGCCAGTATCGTCAACGGCGATCTGACGGCGCTGCTGTATCTGCAGGGCTATGGCCGGGACGAGTTCGCGGCAACCTGAGGGCTGCGGAGTTCACCTGCCGCCTTAAACCGTCACTCCCCCTGCATCTTGCGGCGGGCCATGAAGGCCAAACGTTCGAACAGGTGCACGTCCTGTTCGTTCTTGAGGAGGGCGCCGTGCAGCGGTGGGATGAGTTTGCGCGGGTCTTGTTCGCGCAGTGTCTCGGGCGAGATGTCTTCGTTGAGCAGCAACTTGATCCAGTCGAGCAGCTCCGACGTGGAGGGTTTTTTCTTCAAGCCCGGCACTTCGCGGATGTCGTAGAACACCTTCATGGCTTCCGACACGAGGCGTCCCTTCAGGCCGGGAAAATGCACCTCGACGATATCGCGCATGGTCTCGGCGTCGGGGAATTTGATGTAATGGAAGAAGCAACGGCGCAGGAATGCGTCGGGCAGTTCTTTCTCGTTGTTTGAGGTGATCATCACGATCGGCCTGATGGCGGCCTTGATGGTTTCCCCCGTCTCGTAGACGAAAAACTCCATGCGATCGAGTTCCTGCAGCAGATCGTTGGGGAATTCGATGTCGGCCTTGTCGATCTCGTCGATCAACAGCACGGGCCGGACGGGTGCGGTGAACGCCTCCCAGAGCTTGCCCTTCTTGATGTAGTTGCGGATGTCCTTGATGCGCTCGTCACCGAGCTGGCTGTCGCGCAGGCGCGAAACCGCATCGTATTCGTAGAGGCCCTGCTGTGCCTTGGTGGTCGATTTTATGTGCCACTCGATCAGCGGCGCCTTGAGAGCTTTGGACACCTCGTGCGCCAGCACGGTCTTGCCGGTGCCCGGCTCGCCCTTGACCAGCAGCGGGCGCTGCAACGTTACGGCGGCGTTGACGGCGATCTTGAGATCGTCGGTGGCGACGTAGTTCTTGGTGCCGGTGAATTTCATGATTTCGTGGTCCCCCTCGGCCAGGTTGGCTAGCGTTTTTGGCGATATAGAGCAGCTTTTTTTGAGGTTGGCTACGCGTACGTCGATTGCGTTTGTGGCAGGATTTCTGCTGGAACAGATATTCTGTGTTGCTCAATGCTTGAAAATGTGGCCGACTGAAGACTCGAGTTCTGAGGGATGGCGGGGGCTGTTGAAATGTCGAATTCAATTTCGCGCGCATGCATTGCAGCGCGGATGGCTATGTTGGCTCGCGTCGCAGCTTTGTATGCGATGGCTCTGATTGCTACGATTGGGGGCGCGGTCGCTCAGTCGGACGTTTCGCCCATCGAGCGCTTTCAGCTCGCCGGTTCCTATCAGATCAACGCACGCGGAGCGGAAGGTCGCGACATCAACTTGCGGGACAATGGCCGCCTGGAGTTGATCAAAGCGAAGGTCGATTTAGACAGCGCGCACTGGCAGTTTGTAGAGGTCAGCGGTTCCAATGAAGTGCGCATCCGCAATGCTCTGAGGAAATCATTTCTGCAAAGCCGCGACGGCTTGAATACTGCGCCGACGGTGCCGGCCAATGGTACGCGGTGGAAGATGGAAGCGGTGCCGGGCGAGCCCTATGTTCGCCTGATCAATGCTAACGATAACCTGTATCTTGTCGTCGTCGATGGACGGTTGGAGCTGGCCGCACGGCCGCGTGACGAGCAGGACGGGCAATGGTCTTTGACGCCGGTCCGCGACGTAGTTTCGCCGGTCACTACAGCGGCGCGCGCACCCGTCAGGAGCACACGATATATCGAGGACGAGGGGCGCAACCGTGCCTACGAAGCTGCCATAAACAATTGCCGCGAACTGGGCGGTTATTGGACCGGCGGTTCGTGCCGGTCTATCCCATGGGCGGGGCGGCGGCCGGATTGTGGTCGGGGCTGGGCGTGGTCTGAGGACGCCGGCGAATGCCAGTGGGATGGCGGCGATCGCACCTGCCCGCCGTGGCAGCTTGGGTCGTACCCGTATTGTCAGGCCGACATTTCCTGCGGGGGCGGTGGCAGTCTACGCGTAACGCAGCGGGGCTATGCCGTATGCGATTGTCCATATGGTTCGGCGCTGCGCGGTAACTATCCCAATTTCCGCTGTGGTTCGAGTATCGGCATATCCCCGATCTGGCTGGTGCCGGTCATCGCCGGCGTTGCGATTGGCACGTTGCCGAAGATTCTCGGCGCAAAAGCGGCGGTGCTGCCGCCCAATCAGCCGATCCAACCGCCGCCGCACAAGGGCATTGTCTCGCCGGTCGTAACACCCGGTCCCAAACCGTTAGGGGGTGCTCAGGCGGCCCTGGACAAGATTGCTGCCGACAAGGCGGCCGCAGAAAAGATCGCAGCCGATAAGGCAAAGGCAAACAAACTCACAGCGGACAAGTCCGCCGCCGAGAAGGTAGCGGCAGAACGAGCTGCCGAAGCCAGGAAGCAGGATCAGGCTCGAGCCGACAGGGAACGTGCGGATAGGGCGAAAGCGCAGGCTGCTGCTGAAAAGGCGGCTGATGCCAAGCGACAGGCGCAGCAGCGCGCTGACAAAGAGCGTGCGGAAAAAGCACGACAAGTACGCGCCGCTGCCGAGGATGCCAGGCGACGGGCGGCGCAGGCAGCGGCCGAGAAGGCGAAGGCCGACGCTCGGAATAAGAGCAATAGCAATAATAACAACGGCAACTGCAAACCGCCGAAGCACACGAATAAGGCCGGCCAGTGTGTTTCGTGATCGGCAGACACCACTGAATGTGGCTGCCAGCGCTAGGTTGCGCCGGAGCTATACAACAAGTCATACCGCTGAGACCGCTGAGCGCAAATTGCGACCTGTGGCACCACCCCCACACCTACCTTTCGGGCATCCTCTCCCCAAGGGGAGAGGCCAATCCCACGGACGTCCGTGGTGTTGCCTTCTCCCCCTGGGGAGAAGGTGGCCAGAGGCCGGATGAGGGGGTGTTTTGTAACTGGTCAAAATTTTCAGTCGACGGTCTTATACCGACGGTCAAAAAGAATGACCGTCGGTATCAGATTCATTGTTTGCGCGCGGCCGCCCCACCAACCCCGCGCGCGCATACCATCGGTCAAGAATAATGACCGCTGGTATTAGTCCACCACTATCAAGCCACGAGATCCTTGCGGCTGGCGATTGAGCCGTCGTCGGTGAGGCGATAGATAATCGGCACACCGGTGGCCAATTCGCGTTTCAGGATCTCGTCCGGCGTCAGGTGCTCGAGCTGCATGATCAGCGCGCGCAGGGAGTTGCCGTGGGCGGCGACGATCACCGTGCGCCCGGCATGCAACTCCGGGCGGATGTGGGCATCGAAATAGGGCAGCACGCGCGCGGCTGTATCTTTTAAGCTCTCGCCACCGGGCGGCGGCACGTCATACGAGCGGCGCCAGATGAGCACCTGTTCCGCGCCCCACTTCTTGCGTGCGTCGTCCTTGTTGAGGCCGGACAGCTCGCCGTAGTCACGTTCGTTGAGCGCCTGATCCTTGATCGTCTTCAAACCGGTTTGGCCGATCTCGCCGAGGATGAGATCGAGCGTCGTCTGTGCGCGGCTGAGCACGCTGGTGTAGGCGATATCGAACTTGAGGCCTTGTGCCTTCAGCCGGCTTCCCGCCGCCTTGGCCTCGGCCACGCCCTTCTCGGTCAAGCCTGGATCCTTCCAACCGGTGAACAGATTGAGCTTGTTCCACTCGCTTTCGCCGTGGCGCACGAGGACGAGAGTGCTGGTCATAGAGGGGCCTTTTCGGAAGCGTCTCAGTTCGGCCCTGTCTTCGCGGCGATGCAGGGGGCTTGTCAATTGGTCAACTTGGAGATGGTTGCCAATCTGGCCGCGAGCGATCGCAATCAGGTAGACAGGTGTTTTCGCATCTGGATGCAGGGGGCAAACGATCGGGTCAATTCGTCGGGGTCCCACGGGAAAGGCTCCCAGCCGGTCTTGCGGTAGTAGTCGACGGCGGTCTCGACAGCGTTCACGTACAACGTGGTCAGGCCGAATTGTTGCGCCCGCGCCTCGACCCTGCGGCTCAGCTCCCGGCCATGGCCCCGCCGTTGCCCCTGTGCGCGGATGGCCACCAGCCGAACCACGCCCGTGCCATCGCCGCGCACGTCCAGCCGCGTCGTGCCAACCGGCACGCCGTCGCATTTCAACAGCAACGGATGGTTCGTTGGTAAATATTCGTCGGCATGGCTGTTGTCATAGCTGGTCCGGCCGCGCGCCGTCCACAGCACGTCGCGGCGAATGGCGTGGTAGGCCTGCCAATCCTCAAGATCTGCAACATCGACAAGTTCGTAGATCATAGGTCAGGCGTTCCAAGTGACTGCACCCGGGGGCAATCTATCAGTAGAAACCAGACCGAACCGCACTTACTTTTTTTCTCCCGCTTGAGGGGGGAGGGCCAAACGCCGTCGGTTTAGGCCGGCCAACGCACGACATCAACAGACGCAAGGCCGGTCTAAGCCGCTGGCGTTTGGGGTAGGGGTGTCTTGCCGCACGCTGCGGGCAAAAGCTCACCCCCACCCGGCACGGCCAACGATTTTTTGGAGACAAAAAATCGTGCCGCTGCTTCCCTCCCCCCTCAAAGGGAAGGAAGAACACTACCGTTCCGGGACATGCTTTTGCGCGTTGAGGGAAACTCGTCTACCTTGCCCCGTAAGTCACTCTCGGGGCGCCCTGATGCAGCAACTTAATCCGCGCGGTTACACGGTTTGTCCGCATGATTGTCCGTCGACGTGTGCGCTGGAAGTGGAATTGCCCGGCAATAACCGCATCGGTCGGGTGCACGGCGCCAAGGCCAATACTTATACCGACGGGGTCATCTGCGCCAAGGTCGCCCGCTACGCCGAGCGCGCGCACCATCCCGATCGCCTGCTGCATCCGCTGCGCCGCGTCGGGCCGAAGGGCTCCAAGCGTTTCGAGCGCATTTCGTGGGATGCAGCTTTGGACATCACCGCCGAAGCTTTTCTCAAGGCCGAACGCACACATGGCCCTGAATCCGTCTGGCCCTATTTCTACGCCGGCACCATGGGTCTGGTGCAGCGCGACGGCATCAATCGGTTGCGCAACGTGAAAGGCTATTCGCTGCAGTATCAGACCATCTGCACGACCTTGGCGTGGACCGGTTATATCGCCGGCACGGGCAAACTGGCCGGGCCCGATCCGCGCGAAATGGCGCTGTCGGATTGCGTGGTGATCTGGGGCACCAATGCGGTCAACACGCAGGTCAACGTGATGACGCACGCGATCAAGGCGCGCAAGAACCGCGGCGCCAAGATCGTCGCCATCGACATCTATCAGAACGGCACCATGGCGCAGGCCGACCTGGCGCTGTGTCTGAAACCCGGCACCGACGGCGCACTGTCGTGTGCCGTGATGCACATCCTGTTTCGGGACGGCCTCGCCAACTGGGACTATCTCGACAAATATACGGACTGCCCGCGCGACCTGGAAGCGCATCTCAAATCCAGGACACCGGAGTGGGCAGCGGCGATCACCGGCCTTCGCGTCGCCGAGATCGAAGAATTCGCCAAACTCGTCGGCACCACACCTCGCACTTATTTCCGCCTCGGCTACGGCTTCTCGCGCCAGCGCAACGGTTCCGCCAACATGCACGCCGCCGCCTGCATCGCAGCCGTCACCGGCGCGTGGTTGCACGAAGGTGGCGGCGCGTTCCACAACAACGGCGCCATCTTTCATTGGAACAAATCCATGATCGAGGCCGGCGACCGCGTCGATCCGAAAACCCGCCAGTTCGACATGAGCCGCATCGGCGACGTGCTGACCAACAATCCGCATGATCTCAAGGGGGGCCCACCCGTCACCGCGATGATACTGCAGAACACCAACCCGGTGCAGGTGGCGCCCGAGCAGCGCAAAGTCAAAGCCGGCTTCGCGCGCGACGACTTGTTTGTGTGCGTACACGAGCAGTTCATGACGGCTACGGCGGAACTCGCCGACGTCGTGCTGCCCGCCACCATGTTCACCGAGCACGACGACGTCTATCAGGGCGGTGGCCATCAGCACATTCTGCTCGGTCCGAAACTGGTCGATGGACCCGGCGAGTGCTGGTCGAACCACGACGTCATCGCGGCACTGGCGAAACGCGTCGGTGCGGAGCATCCGGGCTTCGAGATGACCCCGCGCGAACTCATCGACTGGACCTTGCAGAATTCCGGCTGGGGCACATTGGAGGCGCTCGAACAGACCAAATGGATCGATTGCCAACCGGATTTCGCGACGGCGCATTACATCAACGGCTTCGGTTATCCCGATGGCAAGTTCAAGTTCCGTCCCGACTGGGACAAGGTGCCCTCGTCCCGCCGCATGGACCTGGGGCTGGGCCACTCCATGCCGGCCTTGCCGGATCACTGGGACGTCAACGAACAGGCCGATGCCGCGCACCCGTTCCGCATGGCCACCAGCCCGTCGCGGGGCTATCTCAACTCGTCGTTCAACGAGACGCCCGGCAGCTTGAAACGCGAAGGCAAGCCGCGCGCCAAGATGCACCCGGACGATATGGTCGCGCTCGGCCTCGCTAACGATCAGCCGATCCGCATGGGCAACGAACGTGGCGAAATCGGGCTGTGGGCGGAGAGTTTTCCTGGCGTGCAGCGCGGCGTCGTGATCGTCGAAGGCATCGCGCCCAACGCCCAGTTCACCGACGGCGAAGGCATCAACACGCTCACGTCAGCCGTCCAAGGCGCCCCCTACGGCGGCGCCCCGTTCCACGATAATCATGTGTGGATCAGGGCGGCGTGAACACCTGCCGGCGTTGCGCTTCCCGCAATTGCTCCGCACAGGCAGAAGGGCAACACTTCTCTTCTCCCGTGAATGACGGAAAGAACGGAATAGTCGCCACCCCCACCCCTGTCATCCCAGGGCCTTGTGCCTGGGACCCAGGGTGCCGCATACTCGGAGGGTAAAGTTCAATTCGCTGCGTCGGCGGTGTTCCCATCGCTCCCCGAGCTCGCTGAACCCTGGGTCCCAGGGACAAGCCCTGGGATGACACGGAGCGCGTTGCCGATTTTCTGCCAACCCACCCACGAGACCCGCACCCATGACCGCCTCTGCCACTCCCATGACCGCCGCCCAGCTCCGGGCCAAGATGCGCATTCCGCTGATCGGGGCGCCGCAGTTCATCGTCTCTGGTCCCGCGCTGGTGATCGCGCAATGCAAGGCCGGCATCGTCGGTGCGTTTCCGGCGCTGAATGCGCGGCCGGCGGCACAGCTCGACGAGTGGCTGCACCAGATCAAGGAAGAATTGGCGGCGCATGATCGCGCGCATCCTGAGCGTCCGTCGGCGCCGTTCGCGGTCAACCAGATCGTGCACAAATCCAACGACCGGCTCGATCACGACGTGGAGATGTGCATCAAGCACAAGGTGCCGCTGGCGATCACCTCGCTCGGTGCGCGCGAGGATGTCTACAAGGCGTTCCGTGAAGTCGGCACGCTGGTGTTGCACGATATTATCAATGTGAAGTTTGCGGAGAAGGCGCTGGAGAAAGGTGCGGGCGGGCTCGTCGCCGTGTGCTCTGGCGCGGGCGGCCACGCCGGTCGCTTGTCGGCGTTCGCGCTGATTCCTGAAATCCGCGCGTTCTTCGACGGCCCGCTGGCGCTGTCCGGCGCGATCGCCACCGGGCGCGGTGTGCTGGCCGCCGAAGCGATTGGCGCCGATTTCGCCTACGCCGGATCGATGTTTATCGCCGCCACGGAAGCCAATGCCACCGCCGACTACAAGGCGGATATCGTCGCGAGTACCGCCGATGGCATCATCTACACCAACCTGTTCACCGGCGTGCACGGCAACTACTTGAAGTCGTCGGTGGTGCGCGCCGGCCTCGATCCCGACAATCTGCCGGAGAGCGATCCGTCGAAAATGAACTTCGGATCGAACCGTCCGGCCAAGGCCTGGAAGGATATCTGGGGTTCTGGCCAGGGCGTCGGTTCCGTGCACAAGATCGAGCCGGTGGCTGATATGATCGCGCGGCTGGAGCACGACTACAAGGCCGCCAAGGCGAAGTTGGTGGGGTGATGCCGATAGCGATGGTTAGGTTGGGTCAAGCTTTTCGCGCGCCCCAACAGCCAAGACCTGCGATGCAAGTTGTTGGGTCGTTCCCGGAATCAAGTGTCCGGGGTTGACCCAACCGCCATGCTGCATGCCAACTGTCACCAAGTCGTTACAGTCGACTACTACTCCAAGCGCTGAACCAACAGCGCATCATCATCGTCGGGAGGATAAAATGTCCAAGGTAATGAAAATTGCGGCGGTTGCTGCAGCCACGCTGGCCGCGTGGATGTCGCCGGTGTCAGCGCAAACTGAAATCCAGTGGTGGCACGCGATGACCGGACCCAACAACGACGTCATCGTCAAACTGGCCGAAGACTTCAACGCGGCGCAGAAAGATTACAAGGTCGTCCCCACCTTCAAGGGTAACTACGCCGATACGATGAACGCCGGCATCGCCGCGTTCCGCGCTGGTGGCGCTCCGCACATCCTGCAAGTGTTTGAAGTAGGCACGGCCACCATGATGTCGGCAGGTGGCGCCATCAAGCCGGTGCAGGCGATGATGAAGGACGCTGGTGAGACGTTCGACCCCGGCAATTATCTGTCGGCCATCACCGGCTATTATTCGACAGTGAAGGGCGAGATGCTGTCATTCCCCTTTAATTCTTCCAGTTCTGTGATGTGGTACAACAAGGACGCCTTCAAAAAGGCAGGCCTCAATCCCGATGCGCCACCGAAGACGTGGCCGGAAGTGTTTGACGCGGCCAAGAAACTGAAGGCTGCCGGTTACGCCAACTGCGGCTTCTCAACCGCGTGGACCACCTGGCTCAACATCGAGCAGTTGTCTGCTTGGCACAATCTGCCGCTCGCCACCAAGGCCAATGGCATGGACGGTTTCGATACCGAATTGAAGTTCAACGATCCCCTGCACGTCAAGCATCTCGAAATGCTGGTGGAGCTGCAAAAGGACAAGACCTTCGACTATTCCGGCCGCACCAATACCGGTGAGGGTCGTTTTTCATCCGGCGAATGCCCGATTTTCATGACCTCGTCGGCGTTTTTCAGTGCCGTGCGCGCCAACGCCAAGTTCGAATTCGGCAACGCGCCGATGCCCTATTATCCGGATGTCGCCGGTGCGCCGCAGAACTCGATCATCGGCGGCGCATCGCTGTGGGTGATGGGCGGCAAAAAGGCTGATGAATATAAGGGCGTCGCTAAGTTCTTCACATTCCTGTCCGACACCGATCGCCAGGCAGGCCTGCACACCAAGTCCGGTTATCTGCCGATCACCAAGGCTGCCTATGCCAAGGTCAAGGAGTCGGGCTTCTACAAAGACGCGCCCTATCTCGAAACGCCGTTGCTTGAGTTGACCAACAAAGAGCCGACGGAAAATTCACGCGGGCTGCGGCTCGGCAACATGGTGCAGATGCGCGATATGTGGTCGGAAGAAATCGAATCGGCGCTCAACGGCAAGAAGTCGGCCAAGCAGGCGCTCGACGATGCGGTCACACGCGGTAACGTCGTGCTGCGGCAGTTCGAAAAAAGCGTGTCGCGGTAAATCGTCAGGCGATGCGGACAATCGATTTTTGCAGTTTAGGGCAACAAACGATTGCCGCATCGATCTTGCTGATCGGCGCTTTTCGACCCGGCGCAGCGGTGCGTCGTGAGACGCTCTAAAACCTATAAAGGGAAAACCTATAAAGGGCCGCTCCCGGTAGATCTACTGCCAGCTATTGCCGGCGTCGATCCTTGGTGCGACCCTTCAAGCTTCTACTCTGCACGAATATTGTTACCAAATTATGAATGTTGTGGCGGATCGGGGATCTCGGTTTAAAAATTGACTTTGTCGCCGCCCTTCAGCTGCAGCATTTCGCGGGCGTCCGCAGGTGTGGCGACTTCGAGCCCCAGGCCTTCGATAATTTTGCGCACGGCGCGGACCTGTTGCGCGTTGCTCTCGGCCAGTTGCCCCGGCCCGATCCAGAGGCTGTCCTCCAGACCGACGCGCGCATTGCCGCCAAGCGCGATGGCTTGGGCGGCGATCGGTAATTGATTGCGGCCGGCACCCAGCACACTCCAATAATAGTCCTTGCCAAACAAGCGGTCGGCGGTGCGACGCATATGCTGCACATCTTCGGGATGAGGACCGATGCCGCCAAGCAAGCCGAACACGGATTGAATGAAAAAGGGAGGTTTGACCAGTCCGCGATCGGCAAAGTGCCTGAGCGTGTAGAGATGGCCGATGTCGTAGCACTCGATTTCGAAGCGGGTATCGTTGGCGGCGCAGCGTGTCAGGATGTTCTCGATATCCTTGAAGGTGTTCTTGAAGATCCGATCGTCGGAGCCGGCCAGATAAGGTTTTTCCCAATCGAATTTGAAGTCCTTGAAGCGTTCCAGCATCGGATAGAGGCCGAAATTCATCGAGCCCATGTTGAGCGACGCCACTTCGGGCTTCAGGACCGCGCAAGGCTCGAGCCGCTCGTCGATGCTCATGGTTGGCGCGCCGCCCGTCGTGATGTTGAGGACGGCATCGGTGCGCTGCTTGATCACCTTCAAAAAGGGATGAAAGGCTTCCGGCGTGTGCACCGGCTTGCCGGTCTTTTCGTCGCGTGCGTGCAGATGTACCAGTGCCGCGCCCGCCTCCGCGGCGCCAATGGCGGCATCCGCAATTTCGGTGGCCGTAATCGGTAGGTGCGGCGACATGGTGGGCGTATGGATCGAGCCGGTGATCGCGCAAGTGATCATCACCTTGCGGCTGCGGCCCTTGTGGATCGCGGGGGCATTGACGGCAGTGGCTTTCTTCGTGGGGGCTGCTGGCTTGGCCATGAAAGGTTCCTTGCACTGACGGGGAGACTGCAGCGATGCTTCCACACTTGTGGGCGTTTGAACAAGAGCCGGCGCAAAAACGCTGATGGCGGCACCCGCGAGCGCCGCCATCTAAGAACAATACAGGATCGACCGGGCTTACGCGCCGCCGGCTTTTTTCACTTCTTCGGCGAAGTCTTCAGTCGCCTTCTCAATGCCTTCGCCCAGCCCATAGCGGACGAAGCTGGCGATTTTAACCGGAGCGCCGACGCGGCCCTCAGCGTCCTTCATGGCTTGGCCGACGGACTTGCTGGGATCGTGGATCCACACTTGGTCAAGCAGGCAGTTTTCCTTGGCGAAGCTCTTGAGGCTCGACAGGAAAATCTTTTCCAGCACTTCCGGCTTCTTGCCCTGGTTCTTGTCGGCAAGGATCGCCTTTTCGCGGGCCAGCACATCGGCGGATACACCGGTGATGTCGAGCGCGAGTGGGTTGTTGGCTGCCACCTGCATGGCGACTTGCCGGCCCAATTCGAACAGCGTCGGCTTGTCGCCTTTGCTTTCCAGCGCTACCAGCACGCCGATCTTGCCGAGGCCATCGGCCACTTTGTTGTGCAGGTAGTCGGATACGACGCCATCGGTGACGGCAGCCACCGCCGTGCGCCGCGCATTCATGTTCTCGCCGATGGTGGCAATCATTTCCTTGATTGTCTCTTCGACGGTAAGAGCGCCGCCCGGATACTTCATCGCCACCAGCTTGGCGACGTCGCCTTTGGCTTCAGGCGCGATCGACGCGATCTTGCGCACCATGTCCTGGAACTTGTCGTTGCGCGCGACGAAGTCGGTCTCCGCGTTGACTTCGACGATGGCGCCAGACTTGCCCGCGGTGATCAGACCGATCAGCCCTTCGGCGGCAACGCGGCCCGACTTCGAGCCGGCCTTGATGATCCCCTTCTTGCGCAGGTAATCGATGGCTTCTTCGATGTTGCCCTTGGTTTCGCCAAGCGCCTTCTTGCAGTCCATCATGCCGGCGCCTGAGCGTTCGCGCAGCTCTTTCACCATGGATGCGGTAATGTCGGTCATGTCGAACTCTCGGGGTGAGTTTGTAGATGAGAATTGCAAAGCTTGTAGGTTGGGTTAGCGCGGTCACGAAGGCGCAAGTATGGCGTTTTGAACAAACCGCGCGTAACCCAACATTTGCTTTTGCATGTTGGGTTACGGCGCCAAAATGCGCCTAACCCAACCTACGATTAAACACAAACCTTCAACTCAAACCGTCTTAGCGGCGACCAGCTTCTTGGCCTGATCGATCCAGGTTTCCTTCTCAGTCTGGCCGCGCAGGCGTAGCGTCTTGTCGAGCAGCGCCAGTCCAGCCGGGTCGAGATCGGCGATCTGCCAGAAGTGGAACACGCCGGCGTCGTTGAGGCGCTGCTCCAGCTTGCCGTTGATGGTTTTGATCAGCTTGAGGTCGTCGGCCTCGCCGCGCGGACCTTCGATGCCCTTGAACTTGCCGGGCAACACTTCCGCCGCCGGGTTCTCGGAGGCGCCGACGTCGACGCCCGAGCCGGCCTGGCCACGCTCGATGCCGTCGATGCAGGCGCGCGCGATCAGGTCGCAATAGAGCGTAATGGCACGGCCGGCATCGTCATTGCCGGGGATCGGGAAGTCGATACCATCGGGATTACAATTGGTATCGATGATGGCCACGATGGGTATGCCCAGCTTCTTGGCTTCGGCAATGGCGATCTGCTCCTTGTTCGTGTCGATCACGAACAGCAGTTCCGGCAGGCCGCCCATTTCCTTGATGCCGCCGAGCGCCTTGCTCAGCGTATCGCGGTCGCGGGTCAGTTCCAGCAGTTCCTTCTTGGAGCGGCCTTTGCCTTCGCCGGCCAGCAATTCATCGAGCTGGCGCAGACGGCGGATCGACTGCGAAATCGTTTTCCAGTTGGTGAGCGTGCCGCCCAGCCAGCGATGGTTCATGTAATACTGCGCCGAGCGCTTGGCGCTTTCAGCGATGTTCTCAGCCGCCGTCCGCTTGGTGCCGACGTAGAGCACGCGACCGCCCTTGGCGACCGTGTCGGACACCTTGACCAGCGCCTGATGCAGCAACGGCACGGTCTGCGCGAGATCGACAATATGGATGTTGTTGCGGGCGCCGAAGATGTAGGGCGCCATTTTCGGGTTCCAGCGATGCGCCTGATGACCGAAGTGACAGCCAGCTTCAAGAAGCTGGCGCATGTTGAATTGCGGCAGAGCCATTGTACGTCCTATGATTTTCCGGTTGAACCGCCGCGGACTTAGTCTCTTTCCAGTTGCACATGGCGGCTCCCCTGCTGGGAGCCGACCGCCATGTGCGGTACGTGGAGAGAAACACCGGAGCACTGGTCGACGGGGCTTTGGGTCCGCCGGGCGCACATCCGCGTGTGGAATAGGGCGGCATATAGCGGGGTGTGGCGATTAATGCAACTCCGTATTCTGGCGGGCAAATCTGCTCCGCGAATAGGGCTGCCGCCCTATGACCCGCTCGGAGGGACACCCTCCGAACCACCCGTCTTTTTGTTTGACGGATCGCGAGCAGTGCTATGTTGGCGCGAACTGTTCAACAATCGGGATCCCACCCATGGCCACCACAGCCGACCTCAAAACCTGCATCGCCCGCGAGTTTGGCACGCCTGCCGTCGTCATCGACCTGGATATCGTCGACCGCAATATCGCCCGCGTGCAGGGCATCTGTGACGCTGCCGGCGTCGCCAACCGGCCGCACATCAAGACGCACAAAATCCCCGCACTCGCCAAGGCGCAGATCGCAGCAGGGGCGCGCGGCATCACCTGCCAGAAGCTGGGCGAAGCCGAGGTGATGGCGCAAGCGGGCATCGACGATATCCTCGTCAGCTACAACCTGATCGGTGCGGCACGCTCGGGTCGGCTGGCGGCCCTGCGCAAAACTCTGGACCTGACCGTCTGCGCCGACAACCCGGTGACACTTGCGGTCTATGCCGAAGCCGCCTCGCAAGCCGAAGCCCTGATCGGCGTGGCCATCGAATGCGACACGGGCCGCCAGCGTGCCGGCGTCGAGACGGCGCGCGAGGCCATCGAGTTGGCGCGATTGGTCCGGGACACGGCCGGCCTCGAATTCCGCGGGCTGCTGTTCTACCCGACCGAAACGTCATGGCCCGAGACGCAGAAATTTTTCGACGAAGTGCGCCTGGGTCTCACAGCGCTCGGGCTCGAAGCCAAGCTGGTCTCGACCGGTGGTTCCCCCAATCTCGTCAATGTCGGCAAGCTCTCGGGTGCCACCGAGCATCGCGCCGGCACCTACATCTTCAATGATCGCATGCAGATCAAGGCTGGCGTCGCGACGCTGGCCGACTGCGCGCTGAATGTCTATTCCACCGTCGTCAGCCGCGCCGGACCGGAGCGCGGCATCCTCGATGCGGGATCGAAAACTTTGACATCGGACACCGGCGGCCTCGATGGTCACGGGCTGATCCTCGAGCATCCGGAAGCGCGTATCAAAGGCTTTGCCGAAGAGCACGGTTTTCTGGATCTCGCGAAGTGCAACGCTCGCCCGGCCATCGGCGACGTCGTGCGCATCGTGCCCAATCACGTCTGCGTCGTCGTCAACATGGTCGACCAGTTGATTGCCGTGCGCGGGGGCGAGATCGTCGACGTTTATCCGGTCGCCGCGCGCGGGAAGTTGGTGTGAGGATGGTCGGGCAGCACGCTTAAATTCGATCTACAACACGAGGCATGGAACATAAGGTCCAGACGGCAGCAGTATTTTCTGAAAAATCCGACTGAGAAATCGCCGGGTGCGGAGTGCGGGCGAGCCGCAGGCATTTTGCAGTTCAGTTAGTGTGCGACATCTCGCACTCCGCCCGCTGTGGTGTCCACCGTCGCTCCTTGATACCTCTATCAGACCCTTGAGTTGTCGGGGCGGGACGGATTTGGGTGGCGCCCGCGGATCGTCAGCCACGGGATTGTTCCACCATTTGCAGCGGCCCTTGCCACGTTTGATGACGGTGATCATCCGTCCCGGCGAAGCAAGTTGCTAAAAGATATACGGCAATCAATGCGGGAAATCACGTTCTTCCCGCAACTCTGGTAAATGGCGCTACCGATTACGCCCCACGCTCTTGCGGATCGCGTTTGTTCCGGCGCTCTTTCGCCGCTGTCCGGCTGGCTGCGGCGAACGCCAGCCGCACCCAGGTGGCGAGCAGTTCCGGGTCGTCCATGGCTTCGGCTGGAATGGTCCAGTAGGGCATTCGAACCGTCTTGCCGCGCTTGAATTCGTAGGTCCATTGGGTCGAGCCGGCCGCGACAAACTGCGGTTCGGATTCGGCGTCCGCCTTGAGCAGCATCTCGCCTCCCATGATCGCGCCGACGATCACGCCGCGATGGTAGATGCCCCGCCCGCTGAACAGGCGCTTGATCGTCACGGCGCCCAGCCCGGCAAAGATCTCCTCGATATCGCTTTGCTCCATGACCGAGCCCTCTGACCTTCGAGGTTCACACATCTTCGATCGCCGAAGCCACCTACACGGCACAACCGGCTATCGGGCTGTGCACTAAAACAGTTCCATCACACGATCAGAGCGGCGACGCCCTTGCGTTTGATCAGATGCAGAAGCCGCCGCGCTGGACCGCGCGGCTCAAGTTCACCGCGTTCCCACTTGCTCACCGTTCCCGTAGAGACCTCCAGCAGGCGGCCAAACACAGCCTGGCTTAGGCCAGCATCTTCGCGGATGGCCGTGATTTCCTTCGCCGACAGCGAAACCGCTTTCGGCAGCGCATCAGGCCCCAGCATGCGCAAGGTGATTTTCTTCGCCTCATCGTCCTTCATCAGGCCGAGCGCCGCCAGGTCATTCGCCGCTTCGGCGATTTCCGCGCGACGGCGGGATTTATTGTTGGTCTTCATGTTTTTTCTTGTCGTCATGTTCTATCCTCCTGGCTCGGTCCTCCTTCACTGCTTTGGCAATCGCCGCATCATCCGCCGCCAGCCATCCTGCACCAATCGACTGCCACGACTTCAACTCGTCTTCGTCGATGTTGTTGCGTTCGTTCTTCGCGAAGCCGTAGAGGAATATGGCGCGATTGCCCCTGCGGTAGGCAATCACCGTGCGGTAGCCGCCACTCTTTCCCTGCCCCGGTCGCGCGATACGTTGCTTGATCAAGCCGCCACCAAGGTCTGCATCGAATCGACCGGATTCCGCTCTCGCCACAGCATCGAGCAAGGACTTATCGCTGATGCGTTCTTTCCGCTGGAAACGGGTGAACGGCCTAATCGACAAGACCCGCATTGTTCTATCATCTAAACGACTATAGTCCAGACGACCATAGATTGCACGGGAAATTACAAATTCATCGCTCATCGGCTTTCGAAATCGCAGATCATCGTAGCCACCTCCGCGTCGCAATGCTCCACATGGCGGCCGCCGCTTTCCCGGCCGCAGCGCCCGTTGGCGCGAAAAGCCCGGATCTTTACGAGGTTGAAGGGAGGAATAACTGGCCAATTGCACATTAATCGAGCTGGCAAAGATCCCGGGTATTTTTACCAACGCGAAGGGCGTCGTCCAAATTCCGGGATAGCGTCGGGAGATAAGGTCGCGAACCAGATAACGACTTAGGTCTGTGAACTCCGTAGCCCTCCAACATGCATCAGACGTCGATGCTGGCATCGGGCCGGCCCGCCATCAAACGTAGCGGCGTGTAGATCATCACCGTGTCGCTGCGCTGATTGATGACGGTGTTGCGCGAACGGACCAGACCGCGACCTTTCGAAGTGGCACGCGCTTCGGTGATTTCAATCTCGACATGGACGGTATCGCCGCCGATCACGGGGGCCTTCACGTCGATTTCCGCATGCAGGAAAGCAAGACCAGTGCCGTGTCCCGTGCCGGCCAGTGCCAATCCCTCCGCCACCGCGTAGACAAGTGCGGCGGGCGCGGCAAATCCTTTCATGGCCGAATGGCGCCGGCGATACTCAGCGTCCGTAAACAGCGGTTCGACGAAGCCCACCACGTTGCAGAACGCGCTGATGTCGTGCTCGGCCAACGTGCGGCCGTAAGTGTGGTAGCTATCGCCAACCTTGAGATCCTGCCAGTAAAAACCCTGTCCGAGCAATTTCATGTTTGTCCCTTTCGATGGCTTGGTGCCAAATTCGATCGCCGAGCTAACCCCTGAATGGCCGGTTCCGGCAACTCCTTTCCGCGATCACTGAATTGGGCGGGCGGCGAGCTTTAACGGGATCTTAAAATTGGTTTGGCATTGCTAAGCGGGCGTATTCAACGCGAGGGCTCCATGTTGGCGGACGCATCACGCGATCTCACCTGTCCCGAAGAGGGGCAACTCGTCGGCGACTGGCCGCCGTTGGGGTCGGATCTCGCGCGTCTGGCGGCTGACTGGCAGACGTATCTGCGCCATGATCGTGCCCTCGCCGAAAGTTCAATCGAAGCCTACGCCCGCGACCTTCGGCAGATGCTGACGTGGCTGCATGCGCGTCTCGACCGGCCGCTGGCGCTAGCCGATCTCGCTGACATCGACGCCAAGTCCCTGCGCGCCTTCCTCGTCAGCCGACGTCGCTCCGGCCTTGAAAACCGCTCGCTGGCACGCGCCATCTCATCGCTGCGCATGTTTTTCCGCTGGCTCGAGGAAACCGATACTCTGAAAAATCGAGCGCTGCGAATGGTGCTGTCGCCCAAAATTCCGCACTCCGTGCCGAAGCCATTGACCGTGGACCGTGCCGCGGCCGTTGTCGATGGCGGCATGACCGCCGATCTGGACTGGGTGGCCGCGCGCGACACCGCGGTGTTGTTGCTGCTTTATGGGTCGGGCCTCCGATTGGCCGAGGCCTTGGGCCTTACCCGAGCCGAGGCACCGATGCCGGGCACCGACGTGCTGATCATCACCGGCAAAGGTGGCAAGCAGCGCATGGTTCCAATCCTGCCGGTCACGCAGGCCGCAGTCGAACGGTACGTGGCGCTTTGCCCGTACACCTTGGAAAACGACGAACCCGTATTCCGTGGTGCCAAGGGCGGTGTCCTCAACCCGCGACTTATCCAATTAGCCATGGAGCGGATGCGATCAGCGCTCGGTCTGCCGGACACTGCGACGCCGCATGCGCTCAGGCATTCGTTCGCGACGCACCTGTTATCGTCTGGCGCCGATCTCAGACAGATCCAGGAACTTCTCGGCCACGCCAGTCTGTCCACCACTCAACTCTATACCGAGGTCGATCGCGAACGCCTGGTGAAGGCGCACGAAAAGTTTCATCCCCGCGCCTGAAGATAACGTCGTTTAGCCTGAAGTGGAATCCGGTTCGGCGTGAAAATTCGCGCCAAATCAAAAGCGAGTGCACGTTTTCGGTTCAATCAAAAGCAAACGTACTCTCGTTCTCGCTGCATGCAAGTTGTCCCTGTTGTGAAAGCGTTGTCGTCATGTCCTTCCCTCGTGCCTTGGTTCTTTTCTCGTTTGCTGCACTGGCCATCGCCGGCCCGCTGAGCACGGCAGCCGAGGCGCAATCCGTCAGCTGCCCGGGCCGAAATCTGCTGGACGATATCAAGGCCAAGGATGCGTCGGCCTTCGCGCGCATCAAAGCGGCGGCGGTGGCGAACAAGAACGGCTCTAACGTGCTGTGGAAAATAGAGAACGAGGAGAAGCCGGATCGCCCGGCGTCGTACCTGTTCGCTACTCTCGGCGTCAGCGATCTTCGCTTGCAGGCGCTGAGTCCGGCAGTCTCTTCGGCCATGAACGCGGCATCGAGGATTGCGCTGGAGGTCGACGAGACGACGAATGCGCGAACGCAGGAAGCCGTGGGCACGATGACCAACGCGTTGCTCCCAGACGGCGGCACAAATCCCAAGCTGGAATCGTTGCTTGCCAAACCCGAAGCGTCGCGGGCCAATCTGATGCTGGTAAAGTCGGGCCTGTCGCAAGACTTGGTGCCGCGTGCCAAACCGTGGGTGGCGATGCTGGCGGCGTCGACTTCGGATTGTGAGCGCGAACGTTTGAAGCAGGGCAAATTGACGTTGGACGCTGAGCTGGCACGGCTGGCGGAAAGCCGCGGGGTCGGATCGTTTGGTCTCGAAAGCACAGAGATGAAGTTGGGCGCATTCGCCGAGTTGTCGGATGCCGAACAGCTATCCCTGCTGAAAGCGACATTGGCAGGCTTCGATCGCATTGATGATCAAACCGAGACGCTGGTGCAACTTTACCTCGCGCACGATATCGGGGCGATATGGCCGCTCTTGGAAGAGCTAACCAAGCGCCATGGTGCCGATGCCACGGCGCTCGAATCATACCGCAAGCATGTGCTGGACGAGCGCAACACACGCATGCGCGACCGCATGCTGATGCATCTGGCAACTGGCAACGTGTTCGTCGCAGTCGGCGCCATGCATCTGCCGGGCGACAACGGTATCGTCGAATTGTTGCGGGAAGCCGGTTACACTCTAACAGCCGTCGAATAATCGGCGCGACGGACGTTGCTGCTTGCTTCATAGGCAAAAAAATACCCGGTGCGCCGCAGCGGACCGGGTATTCATATTTTGGAGATATGCTGAGCTGAGGCGGCGGTGTTCAGTGCCCAGCCCCGGCATTAGCGCCGGCGCCGATGACGTAGATGCAGGCAAACAGGAACAGCCAGACCACGTCGACGAAGTGCCAGTACCAGGCGGCCGCTTCAAAGCCGAAATGCTGCTGCGGCGTGAAGGCGCCGCGCATGGCGCGGACCAGGCACACAGCCAGGAAGATGGTTCCGATGATCACGTGCGCGCCGTGAAAACCGGTGGCCATGAAGAATGTCGAACCGTAGATGTGGCCGCCGTAGGTGAAGGCGGCGTGGCCGTACTCGTAAGCCTGCAAAGCTGTGAACAACAATCCTAGTACGACCGTGATGGCCAAGCCGCGCACGAGTAGCTTGCGATTGTTTTCCAGCAATGCGTGATGTGCCAGCGTCACGGTGGTGCCTGACAGCAGCAGGATCAGCGTATTGACGAGCGGCAGGCCCCAAGGATCGAAGGTCGCGGTGAAGGTATGATCAGCGGTCGGCTTTGGCGGCCAGACGCCGCCGGTTGCAGCGGCGCGCTCGACCATGCCGACGACGGACGCGGTGTCGCCGTTGATCGGATAGACCGGCGCCGGGAACAGTGACGCATCAAAGTAGGCCCAGAACCAGGCGACGAAGAACATCACTTCCGAAGCGATGAACATGATCATGCCGTAGCGCAGGTGCAGGCGCACGACGGCCGTATGATCGCCGCCGTTGGCTTCCGCGATGACATCGCGCCACCACAGCGCCATGGTCGCGAGGACCAGCAGGAAGCCGACATAAAACAGCCACGGGCCATGCAGACCCAACAGGCCGGCGCCACCGCCCAGCGATCGCATGAGCACGACGGCGCCGATGGCCATCACGAGCGCGCCGACCGAACCGATGAGCGGCCACGGGCTCGGATTGACCAGATGATAGTCGTGATTCTTGGTAGCGTGGCTGTCGGCCATAACCCCTCCGTCGTCCCTGTTTGCGCGCCACCTTGCAGCGGACTGCGCCATCTAAACGTCACTGCGCCGGGCTGTCCTGCGGCTGCATGCCCGACGTTACGATCCCTTACCGCGACCCTTAGCATCCGCGTTCCGTTCCGCAACTCCCTTTTTCGCCGCGGCAACAGGGAAAAACGTATAGGACAGCGTAATCTCTTGCACGCGTCGGCCATCGCGGTCGGTGGCCATGGCCGGATCGACAAAAAACTGTACGGGTAACTCGGCGGACTCGCCGGCAGCGAGCGGCTGTTCGGTAAAGCAAAAGCAGGCCAGCTTGTTGAAAAACACGCCGGCCTGGTCGGGCACGACATTGTAGGCAGCGGTGCCCACGGTGCTGGTTGTCCCCTTATTGGTTGCCCGGTAACTGGCGACGGCCGTCTCGCCCAATTTGACCGTCATCGGCTTAGTAATGGCTTCGAATTCCCAGGGCAGGCCGGGGGCGACGTTGGCGTCGAAGCGAACGGTGACGGTACGATCAAGCACAGTGGGGCTGGCGGCGACGACGCGCTGGGTGGTGCCGCCAAAGCCTGTCACCTGGCAGAACAGCCGGTAAAGCGGCACCGACGCATAAGCCAGCCCAACCATCGCGCAGACGCCCGTAAGACACAGCACTGCGACGAGGCGATGCCGGCTGGATTGCGGACGAGGCGAGGATTGCGTCACAACTGTTCCCTTATTGTCGCAGGGGTCACATTGGCCGGTTCAAGGCGTTGCCGCCGAGGCGTACGACGGTCGCCACGTAAAACAGCACCACCAGGCCAAATAGCGCCAGACCAATCGCGATGTTGCGCGCGCGTCGACGCCGTTCGAGTTCACTCGACGCGCCGGTGACATGATTAGCCACAGCGAGAGCGCCAAGCAGCACCGCCACGGCAAAGGCACCAATGGCCATAGCCCAGCCCATGGGGGCAAGGCCGCCGCCTTGAATTCCCATGACAGCCAACAGCCACACCGCCATTGACGCAGCCACCGGCATCCACGGGCGCGGCTTGAGCCACTGTTGCAGCCGATCGAAACGGACGGGTTCAGGGCCTGTCATGCCAGCACTCGCGCAACTACGTGCTCGACCAGCAGCACCGCGAACAGCGCGAACAGATAGAAGATGGAGAACAGGAACAGCCGCTTGGCCACCGTGTCGGCTTCGCGTCCCACGCGCACGCGATAAACGTGAACAGCCAACGCCATAAAGGTCGCGCTCAATGCTGTTGAAACAATCAGATAAGCTATACCGCCAATGCCAACAGCGTAAGGAGCAAAGGCTGCGCCGATCAGCCCCACCGAGTAGAGCAGGATCTGCCGGCGTGTTTCGTCGGGCCCTGAGACCACCGGCAACATCGGAATTCCCGCGCGTTCGTAGTCGCGCGCGCGATACAGCGCGAGCGCCCAGAAATGCGGTGGCGTCCATAAGAAGATCAGCAGGAACAACACGACGCCCTCGATCCCGACCGAGCCGGTCACCGTGGCCCAGCCCAGCATGGGTGGGAACGCACCAGCGGCGCCGCCGATGACGATGTTCTGCGGCGTCGAGCGCTTCAGCCAGATGGTGTAGATGACGACATAGAAAAAGATCGTGAAGGCGAGGATGCCGCCGGCAGTCCAATTGAGAAGCAGGCCCAGCGTCAGCACCGAGAATACCGACAAAATCGTGCCGAACGTCAGCGCTTCTCCCGGCGTGACGCTGCCGCGCGGGATCGGCCGCGCCGCGGTGCGTGCCATCAAGGCATCGATATCGGCGTCGTACCACATGTTGAGCGCGCCCGACGCTCCCGCACCGATGGCGATACACAGCAGGCCAATAACGGCGAGGGCTGGATGTAAGGACCCTGGTGCCGCCACCATGCCGACCAGCGCCGTGAAGACAACCAGCGACATCACGCGTGGCTTCAACAGCGCCAGAAAATCACCGACGCTGCCGCCGAGTCCCTCGGTGGGTTCGACACGCGCGGAGATGACGGTAGCATCGGTCATGATGGGGAACACGGGCGCACGTTAAGGGCTGAACGTTCCCGCGTCATGGCATGCTGGCCCACTATCGGCAATGCGGCTGAAAGGCCGGCGAGTGCATACTGGCGCCGTGTGACTACAGCGCCAGGGCGAGCCGCAGGCTGTCGTCTAGTTGGGCCATCAAACTTGGCGGAACCGCACCAATGCGCTGTCCGAGTTGCTGGCGGTCGACAGCGCTGACTTGTGTGATATTCGCCACGGAATCGCGATCGAGCCCAGTATCGTGCGCGGCCAGAATGACGTTGCCGGGATGCCGGGCATATGCGGCGTTGGAGTAGAGCGGCACAACAATGACCGTGCTTATTCGCGAGCCGTTATACCGGTTGGAAGAGACGATTACCCCTGGTCGCAGATAGCCGGGCGCAGAGCCGACGGGCAGACCAAGATCCAGCCACCAGATCTCGCCACGGCTGACCATTTACCACTGCCCGCCGTTCTCTTCCAATTCGCGCCGCAAGAGGGCAAGGTTACTTCGCAGAATGGCCGGGTCAAGTTCGTCCGGATGTTCAGCCAGGGCGGCATTCATTTGCGCGGCGAAAGCTTCGTCTTTCAGTCGCTCCAGCATCTCCTTCAGCGCTTTTGCATAGAGCGCGCTGCGCGAGAGCTCAAGCTGTTGAGCCAACTTCTCAGCCTCAGCGAACAGGTCGTCGGGAATTGATACAGCGGTTTTCATACCAAAAGTATAACCAATAGTATGACCAAAGGCAACTGACAATCACCGCGGCATTCAATTGAGGTCAACCAGTGTCAGGGCCGGCCAAACCAGAAGGGTCGGCGCCTTTTCTATCCGAGGCGCGCCGTCGCCTCGCCAAATAGCACAGACCACGCCGGTAATTGTAGCGCCTGCCGCATTGACCAGATGGAAAGCGTCCGCCACGGCGCCGTTCCGCGATGCCCCGCACAGCAAAACGCCCCGCTTGGGGCGGGGCGTTCTGAACTCAATGATGATCGGTATCTTTGATGATCGGCAGCGTCTCGAACTGGTGGAAGGGCGGCGGCGAGGGCAGTGTCCACTCCAGGGTCTTAAGGTGCTCGGGGATACCCCACGGATCAGCGCCGACGCGACGCTTGGCGATAAAGTAGGCATGGAATACGCCGAACAGGAACACCAGCGTGCCCAACGCCGTCATGTAGGAGCCGAACGACGAAATGCGGTTCCAGTAGGCAAAGGCTTCCGGATAGTCCGCATAATGGCGCGGCATGCCGGCGAGGCCGAGGAAGTGCTGCGGGAAGAACAGCACGTTAGCACCGATGAAGGTCAACCAGAAGTGCAGCTTACCGATGAACTCGCTGTACATGTAGCCGCTCATCTTGGGGAACCAGTAGTACCAACCGGCGAAGATGGCGAAAACGGCACCAAGCGACAGCACGTAATGGAAGTGCGCAACAACGTAGTAGGTGTTGTGCAGCGAGCGATCGACGCCGGCGTTGGCCAGCATAACGCCGGTGACGCCACCCACCGTGAACAGGAAAATGAAGCCCAACGCCCAGATCATCGGCACGCGGAACTGGATCGAACCGCCCCACATGGTGGCGATCCACGAGAAGATCTTCACCCCCGTCGGCACCGCAATAACCATGGTCGCGAACACGAAGTAGGCCTGGGCGTCGACGCCGATGCCGGAGGTGTACATGTGGTGCGCCCACACGACGAAGCCGACCAGACCAATCGCCACCATGGCGTAGGCCATGCCGAGATAACCGAAGATCGGCTTGCGCGAGAACGTCGAGATGATGTGGCTGATCATGCCGAAGCCGGGCAGGATGAGAATGTAGACTTCGGGGTGACCGAAGAACCAGAACAGATGCTGATAGAGCAGCGGATCACCGCCACCTTGCGCCGAGAAGAACGTAGTGCCGAAGTTGCGGTCTGTCAGCAGCATGGTGATCGCACCGGCGAGGACCGGCAGCGACAGCAGCAGCAGGAACGCGGTGATCAGCACCGACCAGACAAACAGCGGCATCTTGTGCAGCGTCATGCCCGGCGCGCGCATGTTGAAGATGGTGGTGATGAAATTGATGGCGCCGAGGATCGAGGACGCACCGGCAATGTGCAGCGCGAAAATACCGAAATCGACGGACGGTCCGGGATGCCCCTTGGTGGACAATGGTGCCAACACGATCCAGCCGGTACCGACGCCGGTCGCGCCTTCGGCACCGGGCACGAACAGTGAAATCAGCAACAACGCGAAAGCGGCAGGAAGTAGCCAAAACGAGATGTTGTTCATGCGCGGGAACGCCATGTCCGGCGCGCCGATCATCAGCGGCACGAACCAGTTGCCGAAACCGCCGATCATGGCCGGCATCACCATGAAGAACACCATGATGAGCCCGTGTGCCGTCACGAATACGTTATACATGCCCGGGTTGGAGAAATACTGAAGTCCAGGTTCCTGCAACTCCAGCCGCATGGCGACTGACAAGCTGCCGCCGACGATGCCCGCCATGATCGCGAACAGCAGATACAGCGTGCCGATGTCCTTGTGGTTGGTCGAGAGGAACCAACGCGTGAAGAATGGCGGTGTGTGATCGTGCTCGTGGCCGTGCTCGTCGGTATGTGCCGAACCGTAAGAATTATTGCCCATCGGGGCTCCCCTTGGTCTGTCGTCTGTTGATCCCTGTCGCGTCGGCGCGGGATCTGTGTTGCATGGCTCCGGAGATGATTGGCCGGCGCGTCATTTTAAAGTTTCGCTGACATCGGAAGGCGTTAAGCCGTCGGTTTGCAGGCCAGTGGTGAGCTCGGCGAACGAGCGGGGTTCGATGCCTTCGGTCGCCGCCAGCAGGATGCCGCGCGCCTTCTTCATGTCACGCGCCTTGACGGCTGCAACCCAGTTGGCGAACGCTTGATCGCTAACGACGCGGACAGCGATCGGCATCGACGAATGATTGCGTCCGCACAGCACCGAGCACTGCCCGTAATATACGCCTTCCTTGTAGGCCTGGAACCAGGTCGCGGTGACGCGCCCTGGCACGGCCTGCGTCTTGGAACCGAACGATGGCACCGTCCAGGAATGGATCACGTCGTTCGAGGTGATGAGGACGTGCACGACTTTGTTGACGGGAACGGCGATCTCGTTGTCGACCGACAACTGCCGGATCAGCCGGCCACCGGCGTACTTTTCCGGCGGGTTGAGCCACAGCGGCTTTGACTCCTGATAGAGCGCCTTGGTCAGTTGCACACCGGTCAGCGCACCGAACTGCTTGGCATAGCCATCCTTGCCAAGTTTCGCCTCGAGCAGCTCCTCATCGGAGATCATGTTCGCGGTGACTTTTATCTTGTCGTTGTCAGGATACTCGTAATCCCAGAACCAAGCGTTGCCCGTCGCCTTGATCGTGAGGTCGGGCTTGGGGAATTCGTATTCCTTGAACAGCAGCTTGAACGATGGAACAGCGATCATGATCAAAATGAAAATCGGGATCACCGTCCATGCCACCTCCAGCCCCGTGTGATGGGTAAGTTTGGACGGTACAGGATTAGATTTTTCGCTGAAGCGCCACATCGCATAAGCCATCAGTCCCATCACGAAAATTGTAATGGCGATGATGATCGGATTAACCCAGGAGTTATGGAACCAGCGGATCTGGTCCATCACCTGCGTGACGCTGTCCTGCAAACCGATTTGACCGGAAACGGGTTGTCCGGCCGCGGCATGCGCCATCAACGTCGTGCCTGCCAAGGCGGCCGCGCCTATAACGCAACCTAGCAGCATGGTGCGCAACAGGGGCGTCGGCTGTCCAACTTTACTCGGCATCCGCGTCAAGATTGTCCGCGTCGTCGTCATGCGTCTCTCCACCTGCCCGTGACTTGCACGGATTTCAGCCCCACCGGTAACAAACGCGGGAAAGTGAAGTGTGTCGACGAGCCAGTAACTTCGATCGACGCACTTGATCCCCACCATAGTCCTTTCGCGTACTCCTACAAGGACGGCTCGCCAGCCCCAATGGGTCACGCGCGACCATCGCTGCGGCAAAACTACGCGTCGCTACGTCAATGGCATCGTGGCATCGCCGGGTGGAAGCTACAGCACTGCGACGCATTTTTCCGATGATCGCTGCCCAAATCGGACCGCCGCTCTCAGCAAGGAGCCTTGAAATGGGCTCAAAGCCACTCGAATAAGACGCGCTTAGTTCATCAAAGGAATAGTACTGTGGCTGCGACGAGTGTCGAACCTCTTCCGCGCGCGCGCTTGGCGCAGTGTGCTCGCTTGCCGGGACTGCTGTCGCGCGGCTGTTGGGGCACAGTGCTCGCATTGATGCTGTTCACTTTGCTGCCGACGTTTGCGAGTGCCCAGACGCCCAAGGCGGCTGTTGGACAGCCTCCTGCGCTGGCTGCCGGGGCTCCCAATAATCCAGAAGGTGGCATCGTCAGGTCGCAGCACGGCGATTGGCAGCTGGTTTGCAAACCGCCGCCACCTGGCGCCAAGGCCGAAACATGCGCGCTGGTGCAAAGCGTTACCGCCGAAGATCGAGGCAACGTTGGTCTGACCGTCTACGTACAGAAATTTTCCAATGGTGCGAAGGTGTTGCGTGTATTCGCGCCGCTCGGCGTACTGTTGCCGCCGGGGTTGGGGCTGAAAATCGATAATCAGGATGTTGGAAACGCGCCGTTCCTGCGCTGCCACACTTTTGCGTGTTATGCGCAGGTGGTGATCGACGACGCGCTTATTGCGAAGCTAAAGGCCGGTAAGCAGGCCGTTTTCATTATTTTCCAAACCGAGGAGGCCGGGATTGGAATTCCCATATCTCTCAGTGGCTTCGATAAGGCTGTGGCGGTGTTGAACTGATATAAATAATGGCCCGAATCGGTCGGGCGGTGTGACAATAGTGCACTTTAAGCTTTTGCCGAGGGCAAGACTTAGGACGTTGGTAACCTTGCTTGACTAGGTTGAGGGTTGTTCCCGCCCAACCGCCTATCAGAGGTGCCATGAGCCTGCTCAACGCTGTTTCCGTGGATGTGATCTGTGCGCGCGGGACAATTGTCGACACAGACGTGCTGGCCCTCCGGCGAGCCTTCTACGAGGATGGCAGCATAGACGCGGCTGAGGCGGAAGTTGTGTTCCGGCTTAACGAAACTTGCACTGTCCAGGATCCTGGCTGGGCCGATTGTTTCGTCGAGATGTTAACCGACCACATCGTCAATCATGCTAAGCCCGAGGGCTACCTGACGATCGAGAACGCCACCTGGCTGATCGAGCGTATCGGTCGGGACGGCCAGGTCGACAGTAAAACCGAACTCGAATTGCTTATCAATGTGCTCGACAAGGCGCGTTGGTCGCCCGAAAGCCTTGTCAGTTTTGCACTGCAACAAGTTAAACGCGCGGTCATTTCCGGTGACGGACCGCTGCGTGCCGGTAAATCCTTATCAGCCGGCGAAATCAACGAAGCCGAAGTCGAATTATTGAAGCGTGTCCTCTACGCATTCGGCGGTGATGGCAACATCGCGATCAGTCGGAGTGAAGCGGAAATTCTATTCGAGATCGAAGCCGCAACCGCCGGTCGCAACAATGCGGAAAGCTGGCCCGACTTGTTCGTCAAGGCGATTGCCAATTGTGTCATGACCGCTTCGGGCTACGCGCCGCCAAGCCGTGAACAAGCGCTAGCGCGCGAAACATGGCTTGAGCGCCGTGGTGACTTGTCTTTAGGTGCAATTGTCGGTGCTTCTGCCCGTAGCGGCGTGGCGGGAATGCTTGCGGCCTATCGTGAACAAAGTGCCGTTGAGCGCGCCATTGCAGCGCTTGAAAGACAGAAAATAGAAATTGTGACTGCCGAAGAAGTAACCGTCGCCGAAGCCAATTGGCTGGCAGATCAGATTGGGCGCGACGGCAAGTTATCGGCCAACGAGCAGGCTTTGTTAGAATTTTTGTCGGCTAACAGCCCAAACATCGCGCCCGAATTGGCCGAAAGGATTTCCGTCCTTCGACGTGCGGCGTAACAAAAAAGGTAGCCGCGGAACTCCGTGACTACCTTGCTGCATATTCACGTGATGACAGAGGACTACTTTTTCATCATCTTCGCGCAGGCTTGGTCAAAAGTCGCTTTAGACCAATTGTTGGTTTTCATGTAGTCGGCCTTATAGCCGGCCTTGCACTGATCCATTGTCGGTGCAGTCGCTTGCTGCGTCTGAGCAAACGACGGCGTCGCCACAGCCAGACTCATGCAGACTGCGGAAAGTGCGAAGATCTGTTTCATCTTGTTCTCCTTTGACGTTGCGTGTTCCCAACAACGTAGGAGAGGTGCAACGGTTCCGTTGCAGTTGTTTTCCACGGCTTAGCTCATGCCAGGGGCAGCGGCTGCCGTTGCGTCAAATCACATAACGCGTGCTTCACGTTCAGGTTCGAGCGACTTCAAATCGGCCAAAACCGTCTCACCGCCCACCGCGCGCTGGCCCACTGCCACCAAGCAACCGTGTCCGGGCGGCAGGAACACGTCGACGCGGCTGCCGAAACGGATCAAGCCGAAGCGCTCGCCGGTCCCGACAGTTGCACCCTCTTTGGCAAAGGTGACGATGCGGCGCGCGATTAACCCGGCGATCTGGACGCAAGCGACGTCCTGGCCGCCGGCGGTGGAAATAACAATGGAGCGCCGCTCGTTTTCGTCACTGGCTTTGTCGAGTGCGGCGTTCATGAAGGCGCCGGGAACATAGATAGATTTTGTAATGCGGCCGGCAACCGGCGCGCGATTAATGTGCACGTCGAAAACCGAAAGAAAGATCGAAATGCGCAGGCGTTCGTCCGAGCCGAGGCCGAGTTCGGCCGGTGGCATCATGCGTTCGATGGACGAAACCCGCCCGTCGGCTGGGGAAATCACTAGGCCCTCGCGCAGCGGTGTCACGCGCCGAGGGTCGCGAAAGAAATAGGCGATATAGACCGCCAGAAGCAGCGCCAAATAGGCGAGCAATGAAAATGGCAGCATCAGCCACAGGAAGAGAGCGGCCAAAGCCGCGGGAATGAGGAACTTGTAGCCATCCGCGTGGACTGGCGCCAAATTCTCCATGATCGTGTCGACAAGGCTATGACGCGGTGACTGTGACAACGGAATGCTCCAGGCGATTGCAAGGGATCAATTGCCGCCGCAATGACAGATTTTCAGCTCAAGCGCCATGCGCTTCGCACACGATGCCGGTCAATCGCCAGGCAATCCTTGAGCTTCGGGGAAAAACAGCTCTTTCCAGCTGGTTGGCGTGGTCTTGATCGAGCCGATGCGGGCCATGAAGTCAAACAATTTGCCGACCTTCATGGGGGTGCGGGTGTATTCGAAGCCCGGCGAGTTCATCATGGTGACAAGTTCATCGGCGTTGGTTTTCTTGTCATTCGACATGGTGAGATAAAGGTCGGCCGCGCGCTTCTTGTCGGCGTTGATCCAGTTGATCGCGTCGTCGAGGGCGGCGATTACAGACGCGTAAACCTGCGGATTTGCGCTGCGAAATTTTTCGGTGGTTGTGAAGACGAGCTGCGACGATTGCCCACCGGTGATGTCGAAGGCCGTAATGATCGAGCGCATGCCGGCCTTGGTCTCTGTCTCGTGGAAGGGCGACGAAGCGAAATGGGAGTTGATCTCGCCGGCGGGATTGAGCACAGACGCCATCGCATCGGGATGGCCGAGGCCGACAGTCAACGGGTCGAATTTGAATTTCTGATCGGCGCCGAATTCGCGCTCGGCCAGCATCTGCAACAGGATGGCCTGCGTCGATGACTTCACGGACGGCACGGCGATGCGATCCTTGTCGCTGAAGTCCTTGATCGACTTGACATTCGGGTTGCGCGTGTTGAGCCAGAGATTATAGGTCGTGATGCCGCCGACGCCCTTCACGTTGCCCTTGGTGCGGTCCCACAGCAGGGCGAGGGATGGCGGACCTTGGGCCGCGAAATGCAGCGATCCCGACAACATCGCGTCGACCATGACGCTGGGACCGCTCATTTTCAGGAACGCGCCTTTGACGTCGGGCAGGCCACGGGAGGCTGCTTGTTTTTCGACGAACTTCTGGTTCTCCATCACCATCAACGGCAGAAACGCGATGCCGAACTGTTGTGCGAAGGTAACTTCGCTGACTTCGGCACGTGCCGCGGGCGCGCTTGTCCATAGCAGCATGGCCGCCAATACTGCGCTGACGGATTTGATCATAGCGTGGCTCATCCCCTGATTGGCCCGGTGCCGCCATCCCATACGACGCCGCGTTGCCGGAGGGAAGTGGTAGGACTGCTCTCTGGCCCAAACCCGGCTCCGATACATCGCCGCCTCGGTCGGCCCAGCGACCATGGACAAGGTGGACTGCGCTACCTTTCCTTCGGGTCGAGGGCGTCGCGCAGGCCGTCGCCGAGCAGATTGAACGACAGCACGGTCAGGAAAATCGCCAGACCGGGATAAAGCGCCATCCACGGCGCCTGCGTCAGAAACCGCTGAGCTGTATTGAGCATGGAGCCCCACGAGGGCGCCGGCGGTTGTTGCCCGAGCCCCAGGAACGACAGCGACGCTTCAGCAATGATCGCCATGGCAATCGACAGTGTCGCTTGCACCAGCAACGCCGGCAGAATGTTCGGCAAAATGTGCCGGAAGGCGATGCGATAAGCGGGATTTCCCACCGCGCGCGCCGCCTCGACATAATCTTCGACCTTCACGCTCATCACCTGCCCGCGCGTCAGTCGGATGAAGATCGGCATCGCCGTCACACCGATAGCGATCATCGCATTGGTCAGCGAGGGACCCAAGAACGCCGCCAGCGCAATCGCCAGAATGAGAAACGGCACCGCCAGCATGGCGTCGGTAAAGCGCGAAATCACCGTATCAACCCAGCCGCCGCGATAGGCCGACAACAGACCGATGGGCATCCCCAAACCGAGCGCGATGGCGATTGAGACGAGCCCCGCCAACAGCGACGAGCGGGCGCCGAACACGACGCGGGAAAACATGTCGCGACCGGATTCGTCAGTGCCGAACCAATACAGCGCGGACGGCGCCTTCCGCACGGCAATATAGTTCTGTTTGGCTGGATCGAACGACGCGATCCATGGTGCCATCACCGCCATGGCGATGAGCAGTACGAGTACGATCAACCCGAGCATCGCACTCTTGCGCCGCCTGAGCCGCATCCAAGCGCGACGTGTCGGTGTGTCCGACGACACAGCTCGTTCGGCAACGTCGTCTGCGGCGGGTTCGAGTGTCGTCATTGCCTCATCCCCTGAGCCGCGGATTGATCAGCACGTAGGCCACGTCGGCGAGCAGGTTCAACAGGATGTAAGTCGTCGCGGTAATCAGCGTGACGCCCTGCACGACGGCGTAGTCGCGATTGAACACGCTATCGACAATCAGCTTGCCGAAGCCGGGAATGGAGAACACCTGCTCGGTCAGAACCGCGCCTGACAGCAGCGTGCCAAGTTCAAGTGCGCCGAGCGTCACGACGGGTGTCAGCGCGTTGCGCATGGCGTGCTTGGCAATCACCACACGCTCTGACAGCCCCTTGGCGCGTGCAGTGCGGACATAATCGGCTGCCATCGCCTGCAACATCGCCGACCGCGTGTGTCGCATCAGCACCGCTGCGAAGGCGTTGCCGAGCACGAAAGCCGGCATAATCGTTGTCTTCATCGACAGCCAGAAATCCTCGAACGGCGACACGTAACCCGACGCGGGCAACCAGCCCAGATGCACGGAAAACAGCGAGATCAGCATGATCCCCAGCCAGAAATTCGGTGTCGAGATGCCCCATAGGGCCACAATATTCACCGCGTAATCAACAATCGTATTCTTGTAGACTGCCGAGACGACGCCGGCAGTAATCCCGATGCCAAGCGAAATTACTACGGCCATCAGCGCCAATTGCAATGTCACTGGAAACTTCTGCGCCACAAGTTTGGACACAGGTTCCTTGAGTCGCATGCTTTCGCCGAGATCGCCGGTCACAACGCCCTTGATCCAGTAGAGGTATTGCACCGGCAACGACTGGTCGAGGTGGTACTGCTTGCGAATTTGCGCAATCACTTCCGGGTCGCGCTCCTCGCCCGCCAGCACCGTCGCCGGATCGCCTGGCAACAGCTGCTGCAGTAGAAAAATGATCACCGACACCAGTAAGAGTGTCGGCAAGATTTGTGCGAGGCGGCGGGCGAGAAACGCCGTCACGGCAGCACTTTCACGCCCGTCAACCGTATCAATCCGTCCGGCAGTTGCTTGTAGCCTTCGAGCTTGGTGGTATGCGCGATAATCACCGGGCGGTGATAGAGATATATTATGCCGCCGGCCGCCAGTGCATCCGCCGTCACCTTCTCATAGATCGCCTTGCGCTCTGCAGGTGCGGACGCCGCGCGTGCCGCCGCCAACGTCGCATCGGTTTCCGGCTTGCAGTATTTGGCATAGTTGTTCGGCCCGGTGCACGACAGGAAGCTGTAGATATTACCATCCGGGTCGACGCGGCCGGACCATGCCAAAATGTAGGCATGATAGCGGCCGGCTTCTGCTTCATTGAGCGAGGTGGCAAATTCGGTGACACGAATTTTCATGTCGAAGCCCGCCTCGGCCGCCATGGCCTGCACGACTTCAGCCAACTGCCGCGTGTCCGGCCCATTGGGCACCATGAAGTCGACCACGACCGGCAAGGTCACGCCGGCGTCCTTCAACAACTGCTTGGCCTTGGCCACGTCGCGCTTCGGGACCGGGAATTTCTCCTGGTAGTAGGCGTTCTTGGGGCTGATCCACTGGTTCCCTGGCAACGCTTCCCCGTTATAGACAACCTGGTTCAAGGCCTCGCGGTCGATGGCCGCTTCAAGTGCCTGTTGTACCCGTGGATCTTTGCCAAACGGGCCGTTCTTGCCATTGTCGGAGTTGCCGACGTTGAGCGTGATGCCCTGGTAACCCATCTCGATCTGCGTCGCGAGGCGCAATTTCGGATCGGCCTTGATCTCCTTGATGTCGGTTGCCAGCGCGCGCTCGATAAGTTCAAGTCCGCCGGATTTCAAGTTGGCCAACCGCACCGTCGATTCCGTGATGGGCCGGAATACGACGCGATCGACGAACACGTTGTCCTTGTTCCAGTAGTCGGCGAAGCGGTCGAGCACAATGCGACCCTGTTGCACGCGTTCGACGAATTTGAACGGGCCGGCGCACACCGGCTTAAGGCCAAATTTGTCGCCGGTTTCTTTCGCTGCTTTCGGCGAAACGATCATGCCTGCGCGATCGGCCAGCTGCGCAATGAGCGGCGAGAACGGGTTTTTCAGCGACAGCTTTACCGTCGTCGCATCGACCACTTCAACTTTATCGATCGATGAGATTTCAGCCTTGCGGAACGAACTGGCCATCGTCAGATGCCGTTCGAGCGAATACTTAACGGCTTCGGCGTCCATCGTTTCGCCGTCATGCAGCTTGACGCCGGGTCTGAGTTTCAGCGTCACGGTCTTGCCGTCGGCGCTGGTTTCGTGGCTCAGCGCCAGCTGCGGGATAATTTCTTGCTTTTCGTTGATATCGAACAGCTTGTCGCACAACGATGCAAATACAATGCGACCGACGTAAGTGCGCGCCAGCGTCGGGTCGAGCACATCGGGATCTTCCTGGAGTCCGATCCGCAACGTCGTTTCCGCGGCAGCCGCGCTTGTCATGGCCGACAGCAGCAGCGCGGCAAGTCCGAATTTCATGCGCATCGACGACTCCGATTGTAAACGTCCTACGGCAATATCACGTCATTGGGCGAAAGGCGTCAACCAGCCGCTGCAACGATGGCGACATCGGCAGCTCGCTGACCAGTTGGAACGCCCTTTGATCAGCGTCGCGCCAGCGATGGCAGGCGGTCCAATGGTCGTCGCTGGTGTCGAGCAAAGCTGGTATGCTGGTGCTGCAGATGTCGGCCGCGCGCGGACACCGGGTGTGCAGATGGCACCCGGTTGGCGGATCGATGGGACTTGGTGGGTCGCCTTGGAGCAATATTCGCCGTTGTCCGCGTGCGGCTGGTGATGCGACGGGGATTGCCGATAGCAACGCCTGTGTGTAGGGATGCCGCGGCGCGGCGAAAAGCGCGGGCGTTGCTGCCATTTCGACGATGCGACCCAGATACATCACTGCGGTGCGGTTGGCGATGTGTTTGACCACTGACAGATCGTGACTGATGAACACAAGCGCCAACCCCAGCTGCTGCTGCAGGTCGCGCAACAGGTTAAGAATCTGCGCGCGGATCGACACATCGAGTGCGGAGACCGGCTCGTCGCACACGATCAGTTTCGGCGATGCAGCTAGTGCCCGTGCAATGGCGATGCGCTGCCGCTGACCGCCGGAAAACTCGTGCGGATAGCGTCGCGCGTGGATCGGTTTCAGCCCCACTGTCGTCAGCAACTCGCCGACGCGCGCGCTGCGATCCTGTCGGGTCATCTGAGTATGCAAAATCAGTGGCTCGTGGAGCGTCTGCCCGATGGTGAGGCGTGGATTTAGCGATGCGTAGGGATCCTGAAAAATCAATTGTGCCTGTGCCCGAAACGCGCGGAGTTCGGTAGGCGGCAATCCGGCAATAGAGCGCCCCTTAAAGCTCACCGTTCCGGTCGTCGGCTCAATCAATCCAAGGATCAAACGCCCAACGGTCGATTTGCCGCAACCGGACTCGCCGACGAGTGCCAATGTCTCGCCAGCCGATAGCGTCAGCGAGACGCCGTCAACCGCTTTCACGACGGCGGTAGGACGACCAAAGACCGAACGCTGCGCCACGAAATTCTTACCGAGGCCGTCGACTTCAAGAAGCGGTTCGGTCATGCGTTGAGTGTCTCCAGCGGCGCCTTCCAGCAGCGAGAAAAGTGTCCGGGGTTGATTTCGGCAAACGGCGGTGCGTCGGAGCGGCAATGGTCATCGGCAAATGGACAGCGCGCCGCGAATCGGCACCCGCTCAGTTGTCCCACCAGTTGCGGCACCGAGCCTGCAATGGCATTGAGGCGGTGTCTGCTATCGCTGAGCCGCGGAATAGAGCCGATCAGCCCCACGGTATAGGGATGTTGGGGAGCCGTGAACAGTTCCGCGACGGGGGCCTGCTCGACGATCTCGCCAGCGTACATTACAGCTGCATCGTCGCACAGTTCGGCGACAACGCCGAGATCGTGAGTAATCAGCATTATCGCGGTGCCGGTTTCGTCGCGGAGGGCGCGCAGCAAGTCCAGAATTTGCGCCTGGATCGTCACATCGAGGGCGGTTGTCGGTTCGTCGGCGATCAACAGAGCGGGATTGCAGGCGAGCGCCATGGCGATCATTACCCGCTGTCGCATGCCGCCCGACAGCTTGTGCGGATAGTCGTCGACCCGGGCTTCGGGTGAGGGAATGCGAACGCGCCGCAGCAGTTCGATCGTCGCGCTGCGGGCGTCGCCGCGCGATAGTCCGCGATGCCTGGTTAGCGCTTCGCCGATCTGATCGCCGACGGTGAAGCTGGGGTTGAGTGACGTCATCGGTTCCTGGAAGATCATGGCTATGCGATTGCCGCGCAGATCTCGCAATACACTGTCGGTTGCGTCGAGCAGGCCTTTACCCTCAAATCGCACGCTACCGGTTATTTCCGCCGTGTCCTTCGGCAGCAACCCCATGATCGCGAGCGACGTGACGCTTTTGCCCGATCCGGATTCGCCGACAATTCCCAACGTCGCGCCCGGTTGCAAAGTGAAACTTGTCCCACTCACAGCTTCCAGCAGCCGCCCGCGATCGTCACGGAAGTGGACGCGCAAATTCTCGATGCTCAAAAGCGGCGCTTCACACTCATTCATTGCCGCAAAACCGCTGTCGCATCACCATCGCCTGATCACTAGTCATCTGCCAAACCGCGCCCCAGCACAATGGACACAAAAAAGGATGACGTGTCGTCAGCCTGATCGCAAGGGGAATGCAACTTTGGGCGATGCAGTTTTAGGCAACCAGGCGTGAACGGGTGCCGATTGTCGCAAATTTCGCGGCCAAGTGCTCCAGTGGCACCGGACGGCACAACAGATATCCCTGTACGTGTGTGCAGCCGGCCTCGCGCACCATTGCGAGATCGGCCTCCGTTTCCACGCCTTCCGCGACGGTATGCATATTGAGGCTTGTCGCCAGACTGACAATCGACTGCACGATGGCGACGCAATTGGCTTGCGTGGATGCGTCGCGGATGAAGCTCTTGTCGATCTTCAAGCCGTTGAACGGAAAACGCCTGAGATAGCTCATCGAAGAATAACCCGTACCAAAGTCATCGAGGACGACGCTGACACCAAGTTTACGGAGATTGTTCAGCGTCGCCAAGACGGCCTGATCTTCCTGAAGCAGGGTCGATTCCGTGATCTCGATTGTCAACCGTTGCGGATCCATGCCGGTCTTGCCGAGGGCGTCGGCGACCATAAGTTCAATATTTCCCAGCCTGAATTGCGCGGGCGAAAGATTGACCGCGACCTTGGTGCTCGTCGGCCACGTCACGGCAGCCTTGCACGCCGTGTGCATGACCCAGGTTCCGATTTCGCCGATCAATCCCGTTTCCTCGGCGAGCGGAATGAACTCCGTCGGTGACACTTGGCCGTGTTGGGGATGCCGCCAACGCAGCAACGCTTCTGCGCCGTGAATTCCGCCAGTCGAAAGATCCACGACTGGCTGATAGTGAAGTTCGAATTGATCACGGGCTATTGCCATTCGAAGATCGCGTTCCAAAGCGCGTCGCGCTAAAAGGTGCGCTTGAATTTCGTTTTCGTAGACGCATATGGACCCCCGCTCTGTTTCTTTGGCACGATAAAGCGCCATATCGGCGAACTTGATCAGCTCGTCGGGATCCATTGTATCGCGCGGCGTCAATGCGATGCCGATGCTGGTCCCAATTTCAATCGTATGGCCGTTGATGACGTAAGGTGCGGAGATGGCCTTCGTAAGCCTGGATGCAAGGCTAATAGCTGCCTCCGGTGTCGTGGCGTCGACTTGGAGTATGGCGAACTCATCGCCGCCGAGGCGTGCTACCGTATCGACCTCGCGCACGAGTTGGCGCAAACGGTCGGCGACAGCACATAGCAAGACGTCTCCCACCGGATGGCCTAGACCATCGTTCACCGCCTTGAAGCGGTCGAGATCAAGATAAAGAAGCGCGAACGCGCCGCCGCGGCGTACGCGCGCCAGTTCCAGGGTCAACCTCTCCTTTAGCAGAACGCGATTGCCAAGGTCGGTCAATGCGTCGTGATTTGCCATATGAGCGATATTGCGTGCGGCATTCTGCTGTTCGGTCACGTCTTCATGTACCGTCACCCAGCCGCCGTCGCGCATGGGGCGACGCGATATGGAAATGAAGCGTCCGTCGCTCATCGAATGCACGATGACGGTCGCTTCCGTCACCGGTCGCAGTCGCTCTTCCAAATAGGCTTCGGGGCTTTCACCAACAAACAGTCCACGGCCGATCCGCAGCGTAATGATATCCCTGAGCGTAGTTCCGACCGTGATGTCCAATGGCTGCAAACCATACAGTTCCAGATAGCGATTGTTCAAAACGACGACTTTCTGATGCCGATCGAACATACACATGCCATGCGACATGTTGCTGAGCGCAATGTCGAACTGTTGGTTGACTGCCTTGAGTTTTTGTTCGCTGTCCAACAATGCAACCGCGTTAGAGCGAAAAACGAGCACAGCCCGGGCGATATCGCCTACTTCGTCATCGTCTTTAAGCGATGGCACTTCCACCGCGGCGTCGTGATTTGCGAGGCGGAAGATCACTGTCTTCAGCCGATCCAGGCGGGATATCATCCGATAGATGATTGTCATGCCGATCGGGCCGAGAATGATTAATGTTGCAACAACGCTTCCCCATAACCAGAGTTTGAATGTATTAGCACTGTCCGCCAATTCCCGTGACCAAAGCGCGATCAGCCGCCGCTGCTCCGTAAGATACTCATTGACCTCCGCCGAAAATGCCGTGGCGATAGTGGCGTATTGCGCTGCCGTCTCGGTGGCCTTGTCCTGAGCGAAGTTCATTGCAAAAAGAAAGACCTGCTCCCGTCGGGCCTTTAGCTCGGGCAGGCGACCTCTAATAGCGGTCGACAAGGTCGGATGGGCAAGCGCGATCAACCCTGCCAAATCTTCTTCGATTGCAATCGCCGTGGCCAAGTCCCGTTCGAGTTCCGTCCGATCAACTTCTGCCGGTGCACTTTCGACAAGCCGCCGGTGGCGTTCAAGTTTGACTTGAACTTCGGTGGCGGTGGTTAAGCCGCCAGAGACAACAGTACTGACGTAGGAGGATGCTGTTGTGGTAACCTCGGCGAGCCGCAAGGCCGGCAACGCAAGCGACGTCAACGCCAACAGCGTTAGGCCCGCGACGATCCAAGAATTTGCGGCGATCCCTGGACGCCAAGTCCGAACGACTGACAACATGATGAAGCTCATTTTCAAGGGCGCATCTTCGCGCGGCGGTCGCCAATCGGGCTATTGCGCTGCAGCCAGGCGTTTGCTGGCAATTTTGGGGGTCGCGTCGATCACTTCACTCGCAGCTTTGCTCGGTTCACCTAGCGTGACGAGGGCCAGCACCTGAGATACCGTCACATCCGTCGCAAGTTCGGGAAGTTTGCGATCCGTTACCAGGCGGATTTGGGCTAAGCCCAGTGCGCCAGGTTCTTGTTCGACCACCTTGATGACCTGTTCAGCTGAACTCATTGGAATGGGGTTCAAAGCTTCAATCGGCCGGCCGTCCAGTACTTGCGCCTGCACGGTCTGCGTCACGCCCCCCGCTTTGCTGACAAATGTTACTCGGATCGGCAAATCGGGACCGCCCAATTCTCGCCAATTGGAAATTCGCCCAAGCAGGATTTTGCGAATGGTTTCGATGCCGGCAGTCCGTACTGGATTGCTCGGGTGAACGACAAACGCGATCCGTGTGTTGGTTATCTGATGGCTAACGAGTTTGTCCACTCCCGGCTTGTTCAATGCTCGCAGGACCAACAATTCCGTATCCAGGGCCGACGAAATCATAGCCAGATCGGCGCGGCCTTCGAGCAGCGCATTTAATCCATTGAGAGTTTTGTTTGGAATTACCTGCAGACTAACGCCCGACATTCCTTCGATGGCTCGTTGATAAGGTTCCATCAAACGAGAATTAAATGTCGTGGATCCCTGCACGATAAGACTTTCTGCACAGGCCGGCGTGCAAATCACCGCGCTAACTATCAGCGCGATCTCTTTGGCGCGCAACGGTCTTGTTGATGTTTTCTCTCGTGCGAAACTTTTGGTCATTGTTGTTTTCCGATGTGCAGGCGCTGCGGGCAGCTGGTTGATGATCATAATATCTAGAATAATGGCGGCGGTTAAAAAATGTATCTTAAGCATAGGGCAAATGAAAAGCGTATCAATTGCTTATGTTTCTAATGCAATACGCTTTGCTTCGTGAGTTTAAACGAGTTTAGGTCACGATTTATAAAAGGAGAATTCATATGCTTTTTCGTTCATTGAGTATCGGCTTCGGGAACACTGCGGCCGTCTTTGCGATGACCATTTTGGTGCTGTTTATCAAATAGACTTCGGCGATTTGAGTCGCTCGCCGCGATCACTGCGCCGCCACCATCGTCGATTGCTGCTCGATGCACTCTACCGTGCCGTTGTGATGCAATCGGACGACCGTATGATGGGCAATTGTCGAAAGTCCGCCAATGCCGACAATCATCGTAATGTTCCGTTCGCGTGCCAGTAGCGCCATATGGCTGAGCCAACCGCCGACTTCGCAGACGATGCCGCCACATTGAGCGAGATAGGGCAACCACGCCGGGTGAAACATCCGCGCCACAATAATATCGCCTGGTGAAAACTCTGCGATGGGTGCACCGATTTCGGCGTCGGATGCCGATACGCTGCAACATCGTCCTTCAACCTCTGCGGAACCAGCTACACGGATGCCGACAAGTGGCTGTCCGTCATTTGGATCTCGGACGATTGCGGTTGCGGTCGCGTGTTCAATGGAACGCAATGTCAGTGCCGGTGGCGGTGGCGCGGCTTCCGCGAAAGCTTCAAACAAAGCGCGGCGATCCGAGGCGAGTGCGCGCACGCGATGGGAACCATCATTCTTGAGGGTTTGCAACTCGGCGAAGGTAGCAAAAAATGCAAGTCCGTCGAGCGCGAATTTGTGGTCGACAGCCAGCACCGCGCGTCGAATAGCTGCCAATTCCTTGAGTGAGGTGTGCTTGGCATCCTCCTTTAGGGTTTGGAAACGTCGCGCCCGCACAATCGTCTCACGCAGGGCTGTGTTTGCCGATGTCAAAGACGCTTCCTCCACTGCGGGCTCCGCGTCAGATGTGGCGGCGTTTGCGCCAAAACCATAAAAAGTCGCCAGCAACGAATCATCCTCGGCGAAGCGTGGTTGGGCGAGTTCGTAATCGACGGGCGCGCGATGACCAACGATGGCGCGCACGGCTCGATCCCGGGCCTGGCGATCGAGTTTGCTTGTGGCCGCGATGGCGATCGCGGACGCAGATGGACACACATGCGAAAGGAAGCCAGCCACCTCGAGGTTCGCTGCCAATAGTTCCGCCTGCGTGCGTTGGACGAACAATTGCGCGGCTATATTGATGATATCCACTTCGACATGCGTTTCGCACACGAAAGAAGAGACTAAACGATCAAGCGTAGTCAGCAGGTCGTCCTTACTCATGCAATCGAAATCAACGGCAGCCAAGAGCGCCATCCGCGCTTCGAATTCAGGCAGAAATTCTTTTCGGAATTGTTTTTCGATCGCTGCCGCGGATTTTTCCAGGTTTCGCAGCGCCAATTTACCGACGTGGGGCGCCCGGGCTTTTTCCTCGCGTTTGTCGACATAGAGGCGACCGGTGATCAGCGCCAAATACGGTTGCTGCTCCTCGTGAACTTGATAGTTCAATCCCAGTCGACGGCAAGCGCTCCCGACGCTGCCGTCGCGAGCCCACAGTTTTTCCATCAACTCATAGGACAGCGGCGTCGGGCGCGGCAGCATCTCGGACATTTCTGTCTGCGCAAAAATGATTGTCTCCGGATCGGCAGCAGTCACTGTGGCGAGTACACGGGTCCAGTCTTGCTGCACCGGGCTGTTCAATTCATGCGTGACATCGCGGCTTTGTACGATCTGAAAGGCACCCTGCCGGTAGGTCCACTCGATATCCTGCGGCCGTCCAAACAAGCTTGCTGCCTGCGTGCCGATGTCCAATAGAGGGTGAAGTGAAATTGGCGGCGATGCATCGCCGAGCGGTCGCAGCGATTTGATGCCGAAGCGGAAAGGCTTAGGTGTCACCGTACCGGATACTAAGCCGTCCGCTGTCCCTTCGACGAGTTCCACCAACATGGCGCCGGCGGCCACGGGATCGCGTGTGAATAGCACTCCCGAATATTCAGCGTGCATCATCGTTTGAAGCAGCACATTTCCGCTCTCCGGGGCGAAGCCGTAGCTTGCTGCGCGCTCAGACGAGAATGAGGCGCGTACGGACGCGATTGCGGTGGCAAGTGCCGCGCGCTCGACGCCGAGTTCGGAGTGGAAAACACCTGCGAAGCTCTGCTTGGCGCCGTCTTCAGCTGCGCCACAACTACGCACGACGAGTTTGGATGCGCCCAGTTTCCGCCACAGACGGTCGAGCCTTCGCTTGCGCTTGTGCGCTGGTAGGGCGTCAAGTTCGTCGAGGTAGGTGTGGGTGAGCAACAAGCCCGTGGGAACACAAATGCCGCGGGCTTTCAACTGAGCCAATCGCAATGCTTTGTTGCCGCGACCGACAAGGCGCTCGGCGTCGTCGAGCGTGATGACACCTGATGGTAGCCAAAGCCGCTGCCATTGGACCCTTATCCCAGACCGCAGCTTTATTGTTGGCTGTGCCGATTGCTTGACAATGAAGCGTTGGGACAGCAACAGCGCCGCGCTCACGACGAGATATAGATCAATTGCGCCGCCCAAGTAGTACGCGATTGCGGTCAAGGCCGGGGCGCCGGCTAGCCAAACGAGCATACGCTGACGCGAGCTATCAGCGATCGTAATATGCAAATAGGTGGCGATCAGAATGGCAAATGAGATCGGCAGAGCGAAGTGTGTGTCGGGTTGGGCTAGATTGGGTATCCACAACCAGTTCCGAGGCAGGCGCACAGCTTCGCGATAGATACCGGCTGTTGCCAGTGTCATGATCGGCAGAAAGAATAACGCTAGAAGGTTTCGCACCGGAGTTAAGCCGTGTCGGCGATAAAGGGTCTGCAATGCATGCGCCCGCTGCGATCGGTCATCTTTGGTGCGATCAAGCAGCGCAGTGACAAGCGGTTTCAACGATTTGATGGTCAGTTGATCGCGTTCGGCCTTCAACGACAGCGGCAGCACGATCAAGCGCGACAGCGTTGCTAACAGCAGAATTGCCAACGGCAAACCGCTCGCGGCCGCCAACCGCCTAACGATATCGGCTGTAAAGTCTTCGGCTCTAGTCCACACGCTACGCTGGCTTTCGGCGACCCACGCTGCCACGTGCGGCGGTGGGTTGGCCGGCACGAAATATTCTGATGGCACCGTGTAACGACCACGAATGTCAAATCCGGCACGCGTCAGTTCAAGCCCAAGTACCTCTGCAAAGAAGCAACCGCGGCTATCATAGCAGGGCATGATGACAGGCCGCCGTGGCAAAGCGGCGATGCTGGCGGTGAGTTTTTTGGTCGGCAGACTACGGATTGACAGGTTGATCGCGTTTGGGAGATGCCCCGCGGCGAATTCGTTGTCGGTGCGGACGTCGATGAACAGAGCTTTCTCGTCGCGCACCAGTTGTTGCACCTGCTCTGTGTCGAGCAGAGTGCGTTGATTCCGATATGGCGGAATGGCCCTCAAGTCCGCCGGTGACCGCGCCGATAAGCCTGTTATCGGTCGCATCTCAACCACCCATTTCTCGAGTCCACCGACAATAAATTGGCAGGGTATGCCGAGTGCGGTGAGTGCTTCGCAGATCTCATGACTGCGATTGCCGTTATGGCAGAACAGCACAGTTTTTTTGTCGGTTAGATTCAGCTTAGCTGCAGAAAAATCGGGATAGCGTACAGCCAAAGCGCCGGGCAGATTACCCATCTCGGTTTCGGCGGTCTCACGCACATCGATGAAGATTGTTTCGGTAAGGTCGCCAGCTGCCGACTTCTGCAGCAGATCCGCGGCCGCCGATGTGCTGATACCCAGGGGATGCTTCAATTGCTGCCCATAGGTCAGGTCGTTTAATTGAGGATCGAGGCTGGCTAGGCTGGAAATTGGAGTTGGCCGCAGTAATGTCGCTTCCAAGCGTGCTTGTCGCGCGGCACTGTTTTCATGCCACTGAGCGGCATTGAGGCCGAGGGAAACGGCGCAAACCAGACCTAAGGCCAGGGCAAGCAAGCGGCTTCTCGGCCGGCTGTCGGGCGAGCGCGAATGAACGATTGCGGCACCACCGCCAAACATCGCCATGGCCAGCGTCGCGATTTGCGAGAGGCTTGTGACCGAACCGACAATAAGTTCCGGTGATGGGATGGCAAAAGCCGGTTGGGCGGCCAAACTGCTTGCAGCCAACGCCAACGAAACGGTCAAATACTGCCGTTGCTTAAACCTCGCCGATGCACAAAATAAGATAGTAGCCATGAAAACATCAACCAAGAGTTGAGCAATGGAGTTACATCGCCATTGGTGAATTTTCAGTTACCAAGCGTTGCGAGGTCAGCCGCATAAGGCATAAGCTGTCGCGCGACGACCTCTCGTCCAACTTGGAATGCCGCGTAATTTCAGAAAAATCCCACGCGGTTCAGGCCTGCGCCGCTCGCGGATACCTCGCGAAATTGGCTGCCATTTTGTCTTGAAGCGCTGTAATCTCGACATCGCCGCAACCGAGGGAGGAAGCCGACAATGAAAGCTGCCGTGCTCTACGAGGCGAACAAGCCGCTGGTGATCGAGGAGGTCGGGGTTAAGAAGCCAGGCCCTCGGGAGGTACTTATCCGCACTGTATGCGCGGGGCTGTGCCACTCCGATCTGCACTTCATGGAAGGGCTGTTCCCGCATCCGTTGCCGGCTGTCCTCGGCCATGAATCAGCTGGCGTTGTCGAGCAGGTCGGTTCCGATGTCACCTACGTCAAGAAGGGCGATCACGTTGTCACTTGCCTGTCGGTGTTCTGCGGCACGTGCGAGCAATGTACGTCGGGACGCCCCGCCATCTGCACCAACACCGACGTCAGATTGATGCCGGGCGTGTCCAACCGCATGACCTGGAACAAGACCGGAAAAATCCACCAATTCCTCAATCTTTCGTCGTTCGCCGAGCAGATGCTGGTGCACGAGAACGCAATAGTGAAGATCCGCGAGGATATGCCCCTCGATCGTGCGGCGCTGATCGGTTGCGCTGTTGTCACCGGCACCGGCGCGATTTTCAACACCGCCAAGGTTGCGCCGGGCGAGACCGTCGTGGTGATCGGCTGCGGCGGCATCGGCATGTCGGCCATCAACGGCGCGGCAATTGCCGGAGCCGGGCGTATCATCGCCGTTGATACCAACGCGGCGCGCCTGCAATTGGCGACAAAGATCGGCGCAACAGATGTCGTTGACACACGCAATGGCGATCCGGTCAAGCAGGTGCAGGAGTTGACCAAGGGCCAGGTGCATCACACCATCGAAGCCGTGGGCTCCAAACTCACCGCCGAGCAGTCGTTCCAGATGCTGGGGCCGGGTGGCGTCGCCACCATCGTTGGTATGATTCCGTTCGGCACCAAGATCGAGCTGCACGGGATCGACTTTCTGCGCGGCGAGAAAAAAATCCAGGGCTCGTCGATGGGCTCCAATCGCTTCCGCGTGGATATGCCTCGCCTGATCGAGCACTATCTCAAGGGCCGGCTGCATCTCGACGATTGGATTTCAGCGCGCATCAAGCTGCCGGAGATCAACGAAGGCTTCGCCAATATGAAAAAGGGCAATGGCCTGCGCTCGGTCGTTATGTTCGACGCGTGACAAAAGCGTGACCAGCGTTGGCGCCGGACGCAGATATAGGGTGCAATAACCGTTTGGTGTATTGCACCTTCCGCGAGTCCGATGTCGGCGGGCAAAGCCGTGCCCGCCTCCGGCGCAATACGCAGCCGCTATTGCGCCCTACGATCTATTGCATGTGCCGTTTGGCAGTCTCGCCGCCGCGCACGCAAGTGCAGCCAAAGCCATCACCGCCACTTGAGCAGCCGGTTTTCCAGCCAGCTCATGATGAAGGTGATGCCGACACCGACCATCGCCAGGAAGATTATCACGGCAAACACGCCGCTCGTCTTGAAGCTGGCTGCCAGTAACTGCAGCGCGCCCCCGAGGCCGTGTTCCGATGCCAAAATCTCGCCACCGATCACGCCCAGCAACGCAAACACCAACCCCAACCGCAGACCGTTGAAAATAACCGGGACGGCGCTCGGGAGCGTAAACTTGCGGAAGATCTGGCTGCCGCTGGCACCGAGCGTATGCGCAAGCGTGATGTGATCGGGATTGACGCCGCGTCCACCGGCGACCGTATTGGTCAGTACGATGAAGTACGTCAGGCTGAAGCCGAGCGCGATCTTCGAGCCGATGCCAAGGCCGAACCAGATCAGGAATAGCGGCGCTAGCGCGATACGCGGCATGGAATTCAGCGCCATCAGCAATGGACTCAGAACCGCTTCGATATTGGGTCGCATCACGAACAACATACCAGTCAGGATGCCGCCGACGCTGCCCAGGCCGAATGCCAACAGCGTAGCCGTCAACGTGTAGGCGAAATCCTCCAGCAGGCTATGGGTTACAAATACTTCCTGGTACATGAAATGAAGGATTCCGCTTGGCGCTCCGATCAGGATCGGGTCGACGCGGCGCGTCACTGAAATCCACTCCCAGAAACTGAAAAACGCGACGACAACGACCAGCCGTGTGATCCAAATGCGCCCGCTGCTCCAGGTGGCCTCGTTCATTGGCTCAGGCCTTCCTCGAGTTTCGTCCACACGTATGCATAAAGCTCGTGATAGGCGGGGTCTTTCTGCAGGGCGCGCACCGAGCGCGGGCGGCCGAGATTGATCGGCACGTCGGCAATGATGCGGCCCGGACGCGCACTCATCACGATCACCCGGTCGGACATGGAGACGGCCTCCGACAGATCGTGGGTGATGAACACGATGGTGCGTCGCTCGCGCTGCCACAGTCCCAGCAGCACGTCTTCCAACTGCAGCTTGGTCTGCGCATCGAGCGCGCCGAAAGGTTCGTCCATAAGCAAAATCGGACTATCTAAACCGAACGTGCGTGCCAGCGCCACGCGCTGCCGCATGCCCTGTGACAATGCCTTCGGGTAAGCGTTCTCGAAGCCCTTGAGGCTGACCTTATCGAGTAGATCAAGCGCCCGTGCGCGCCTCACCTCTGCCGGCACGCCGCGGATTTCGGCGCCGAGTTCCGCATTGCCCAGGGCCGTGCGCCAGGGGCAAAGTGCGTCGCGGGCCAGCATGTAGGCGATATCGCGATTGCCGCGCACCGGTGGCTTGCCGCCGACGAGAACCGTGCCGCTGGCGACATCCGGCGGCAACAATCCGGCCGCCAGATTGAGCAACGTCGTCTTGCCGCAGCCGCTCGGTCCAACGATGGAAACGAACTCGCCGGAGGCGACGTTGAGCGAGGTATTGGAGACCGCGAGCACGCCCGCCGCCTTGAACTCGATCGAAACGTTATCGATCACGACCGAGCCAGGGCCGCCCGATATCGTAGGTTCGGCGAGCACAGTGCCGAGAGATTTTTCCATCAGCGTCATGTCTGAACCTCGTTGCACGCTCAAGGGGCCTTGTCCCAGACGACTTTGTCGACCGCGACGTCCTTTTCGAGCGTCTTCGCGGTGACACCGAAGTCGATTGCCGCCTTCACGCCTTTGCGGCTGACTTTGAGATCGGGGCTGTAGAGTGCGATGGCACTCTTGACCCACGTGCGTCGCAACTCGTCACCACCCGGAATATCGCCGAAGTTGATGTTCGGCGTATAAAGCGTGATGAGTTCATCGAAGTTGGCGGGATCGCGCGCCCAGGTGATGGCGTCTGTCATGGCGCCGTTGAACGCGGCCATAAGCGCCAGGTTGCCGTCGGCGAAATCGCGCCGCGCAATGAGCACTACGCCCGCGCCTTCCATGTCACGCGAGACCTTCGGTCCTTCCCCGATGGTCATATCGACGATCACCGAGCAGGCCTTGGTATGACCACACAGGGCCTTGAGCGGATCGAACATGACTACGGCGTCGACCTGCTTGCCGACGACCATCGATGTGTAGGCCGTCTGCGGTCCGCCGACGGCGACGTATGTGACATCGCTGGCCTTCAGGCCGGCTTCGCCGAGCATGGCGTTCATGAAGATTTCCGCAGCGGCGCCGCGCGCGGGAACGCCGATCTTGAGCCCCTTGAAGTCAGCCATGACAGCTGGATAGCCCTTTTCCTTGTTCGGAAACTTGATATCGCTGCGTGCCGATAGAGCGAGCACGTTATTCGTCAAGCTCAATCCGACGATGGTCAGATTGGCCCCGGCGACAATGGTCGCCGCCGTTTGCTCCGCGCCGGCTTGCGCAATGTCGATTGTTTTGCCGACTAGCGTCTGGATGCCCAACAAGCCGGAATTTACGATCTTCAGTTCGCATTTGAAATTGTACTTGTCGCAGAACCCCTTCTTGGCGGCAATGAAGGCATGCATGTTCCCGGTCGTGCCGGCGTAATGCTGGATGTTCAGTGTTTCGCCGTTGGCTCGGGGCGTCTGGGCAAGCGCCATCGCAGGAATGAATAGTGCCGCCAAGCCAGCGCCCGCACGGAACGCATGCTGAAAAACCATCGATTAACCTCCCGATTGCTGCTTTGGACGACGCAGTGCGTGCCAGCGGCAATTTTTTTACCGGTTCCTTGTTTGAACCTTTGCGGCAGACTAACTTGACCCGTCGCCGTGGTGCAAGCAGCGTTTACGGCGTAAGACTTTTCAGGTGCCACGTCACGGACACAGCGGAAACCAATATGGCCCGTGGCGCTGTCCGGCGCCGAGGCTGATCGTGCTGCATTGCGATAGCGCCAGCAATAGGAGGGATGGCAGAGGTAACTGCCACCGCGCATCGATCGCAGCTCGCCGTCGATTGGTCCGCGCGGCATAGGTCTGGTCACGGCTTGATCCGCTAACGGAGGGAAACGTCGCGGCATGAACCAGTCCGCGCACCATTCCCAGGCATTGCCAGCCATGTTGTGCAGGCCGTAGCCGTTGGGTGCAAACGCATCGGCCGGGGCCAAGCCATAGAAGCCGTCGATGCAGTCGTTGCGGTCGGGGAAGCTGCCTTGCCAGACATTGCAGTGCGGGCCGTCTGCCGGAATTTCGTCCTCGCCCCATGGGAAGCGCGCGCCTTCGACGCCACCGCGCGCGGCTTTTTCCCATTCGGCTTCGTAAGGTAACCGTTTTCCGGCCCAGCCACAGAAGGCCAGCGCATCGTGGTGCGAGACCTGCACTACCGGCAGCCAATCCCGATCTTTCAAGGACGAATGCGGACCCTCGGGATGCCGCCAATCGGCGCCGAACACTTGTCGCCACCAGGGTGCGCCCGCCACGCCAGCTGTGTCCTCGAAATTATCAGGCAACAGCCCTGCGAATACGAACGACCAACCCAGTCGCTCGGCGTCGGTGATGTAGCCGGTGGCATCAATAAAGCGCTGGAAACGTGCATTCGTAACGGAGCAACGATCGATCTGGAACGCTGGTACCGAGACGAGTTGAGACGGTCCCTCGCCATCGCCGGGAGGTCCCTCGCGCCGATCGCAGCCGTAGCGAAATACGCCCTCCGGAATTATCGCCATGTCGCAATCGTCTTCGCCGGTTCTATCGGCTGCTATTGCGGCAACCGGAGAACGAGGGATAACAGCCGCCGCGCGTGCCTGGGGACAACAACAGCGGTCGAGGTCGTCGCTCATGTGAATACCGGCATCGTGTGGACATCTGGCATTGCTGTACCCAGCTACGCCAACATTATTGCGGCGGCACTATTGCCGCGACATCGCTGCTTTGGCTTCAGCTGACCGAGCCGCCTTTTCATCGCGTTTCGAGCGCTCGGGCATGTCGAACATCAAGCGTACTATTTTGCCCTCGAACGCGAACGGCGCCGCATAGTCGTCGCCGACCGGCGAGCCCGGATCGCGCCCCGCGTCCATACCGGTCGACGAAATCATGCGCAGGATCTTCGGAATTTCGACGCGGCCGCAGGGCGTGCCGTCAATCGCGATGGTCGCATGCCCGGTGTCGCCGGTTTTCACTAAGGCCACCGAGACCGTCGATCTGCCTTTTGGAAGCGGCACGCCGGAGATGGCTTTGTAGTGCTTGGTAAACAAATTGTAGTCAAACACCAGCCGGTCACCCAGCACATAGAAGGCGATGCCGTTGTGTGCCGAGCCGAGCGCAAATATTGCGCCTTGCGAATTCGCGTGCGGACGCTCGAGTTCGGCTGTCGCGGTAAAGCTGCGCCCGCCGAGTGACGGGCTGACTTCGCCGGTCATGTGCGCGACCGGCGGATAGAGAACGTAGCGCGTGCGGTTGCGGGGCGTGAAACTCACCGGGCTTGGGCGCCACAATTCGACGCGACGGTCGTCGAGCGGCAGCACGCCGTGTTGCCCCGCTTCGGACCACCACAGCTCGATCATTTCCCTGAGTTTGTCCGGCAGCGCGGACGCCAGATCGTTGCATTCGGAGAAGTCCTGATCGAGATGATAAAGTTCCCACTGATCTTTCTCGAAGGGCTTGCCGGGGGGATGAAAGGCGACAGCTTTCCAGCCGTTCGACCAGATGCCGCGATGCCCGTACATTTCAAAGTATTGCGTCTGCTTGCGGGTTTTCTCGACCCTTGCCGTCGTCGCGAACGTATAGGCCAACGATGTGCCGTGCACCGGCATTTGCGCTACGCCCTTGATGCTGGCGGGAACGTCGACACCAACAATCTCCAGCACTGTCGGCGCGATGTCGGTGACGTGATGGAATTGATCACGTATGGCGCCCTTGTCGTTGATGCCCTTCGGCCAGTGCACAATCAGCGGATCGCGAATGCCGCCGCCATGCGTATTTTGCTTGTAGCGCTTGCCTGGCGTGTTGCCGACCTGCGCCCAGCCCCAGGGATAATTCGAATTGGACTTGTGGCCGCCGATTTCGTCGATGCGGCCGGTGATGTCGCTCATCTCCTCGGGGATGCCATTGAACCACTTGAACGTATCGATGACGCCAATCGGTCCGCCTTCCTGGCTGGCGCCGTTGTCGCTCATCAGCAGAATGAGCGTGTTGTCGAGTTCGCCGCTATCTTCGAGGAACTTGATCAGCCGTCCGATCTGCGCGTCGGTATGATCAAGGAAGGCGGCGAACGCCTCTTGCAGCCGGCAGGCGAGGCGTTGCTGGTCCGTCGACAACGTCTCCCACGGTTCCACACCGGGATTGCGCGGCGCCAGTTGGGTGTCTTTTGGGATGATCCCCAGCTTCTTCTGCTTCTCGTACCACTGCTGGCGCACGTTATCCCAACCCGCGTCGAATTTTCCGCGATACTTGTCGAGATAGGCTTGGGGTGCCTGATGCGGAGCGTGGCACGCGCCGAAGCAGAGATAGGCGAAGAACGGTTTTTCCGGCACCGCCGATTTCTGGCCGCGGATCATCGCCTGCGCCTGATCGACCAGATCCTCGGTGAGATGATAACCCTCTTGTTGCGTGCGCGGCGGATCGATCGGCCGGTTGTCGCAATAGAGTTCCGGCGAGAACTGATCGGTTTCGCCTTGCAGGAAGCCGTAATAGCGATCAAACCCGCGTGCCAACGGCCACTGGTCGAACGGCCCTGCCGCAGACGTTTCTTCCATCGGCGTCAGATGCCATTTGCCGACCGCGAACGTCGCGTATCCCTGCGGCCCCAACATTTCCGCCAGTGTGCCGGCGCTCTTGGCCACGCCGCCCGTGCAGTTGGGAAAACCCGTGTTCCAGTTGGCCAACCCGCGCATGCCCACCGAGTGATGATTGCGCCCGGTCAGCAGAGCCGCCCGCGTCGGCGAGCACAGCGCCGTCGTGTGGAAATTGGTGTAACGCAATCCACCCGCCGCAAGGCGATCGATGTGCGGCGTGGCGATCGACGAACCGTAGCAGCCGAAATGCGCAAAGCCCACATCGTCGAATAGCATCACGATGATGTTGGGCGCGCCATCGCGCGGACGTGGTAATTCCGGCCAGTGTGGCTTTGACTCATAGACTGTCCGGCCGATGCGGCCCTTGAAGTTCGACGGCATTGTCATTCGCTCCGCTCGCGGGACAAAATATTGGAACCGGTTACTGCTGCGCCAGATCGGCTCGCGTTTCGGCGCGTTGATCGGCTTTGGTCGGTTTGGCCGGCGGCACGTCGAGTGTGAGTTGCAGCAATTGCCCTTCGAATTTGAACGGCACCGTGTAGTCCTTGCTCACGGCGAGTCCTTCATCCTGACCAATATTCATGCCCGCTCCCCACAGTCGGCGGATCAGCTTGGGAATGTCGACGCTGCCGCATTCCTGGCCATTTATCGCCAGCGTTACTCGACCACCCTTCTCAAGCTTGGAGAGTTTGGCTGTCACCGTCGACTTACCCTTCGGCATGGATATTTTCGAGACGGCCTGATAGTGCGTGGCATAGAGGTTGTAATCGAATACCAACCGGTCTTTGAGAATGTAGAGCGCCACGCCGCTTTTGGCATCGCCGAAGGTGAAAAGGCAGCCCTCAGATTGCGTTGTCGGGCGGACGATATCCGCAGTGATAGTGAAACTACGGTTGCCGAGCGCGGGCGCGCCCTCGGCCGGAATATGCGGCACCGGTGGTCGATAGACATACCGCTCGCGATTGCGCGGATTGAATTTCGTCGGCGTCGGCGCCCAGATTTCAACGCGGCGATCGTCGAGCGGTAGCACGCCGTTTTGGCCCGCCTCCGCCCACCACAGCTCGACCATCTCGCGCAACTTCTCGGGCTTTGTTGCGGCCAAGTCTTTGCTTTCAGAAAAGTCGTTTTCGAGGTGATAGAGTTCCCATTTGTCGTTTTCGAACGGGGTTTCTGGTTCGTGATAGGCCACTGCTTTCCAACCGTCGGCCCAGATACCGCGATGGCCGAACATCTCGAAGTATTGCGCTTGCTTGCGAGATTTTTCCGCGTTTGCGGTGGCCGAAAAAGAGTAGGCGAGGCTGGTGCCTTGGATCGGCATTTGAGCGTGGCCATTGATCGTTTCCGGTGGCGTCAAGCCGATGATGTCGAGGATCGTCGGCGCGATATCTGAGACATGATGAAAGTGCGTGCGTATGCCGCCTTTGTCGGCAATGCCCTTCGGCCAACAGGCAATCAGCGGATCGCGGATACCGCCGCCGTGGGTGTTTTGTTTGTAGCGTTTGCCCGGCGTGTTGCCGACCTGCGCCCAACCCCAGGGATAATTATTATGCGCCACTGGCGTGCCAATTTCATCGAGCCGCGCCATGCTCTCTTCTATAGGCTCGGTATAACCGTTAAAATAGCGGGAATAGTCGACCATCCCCTGCGGCCCACCCTCCTGGCTGGCCCCGTTGTCGCTCATCAGCAGCACCAACGTGTTGTCCGCTTCGCCAATCTCTTCGAGGAAAGCCAGTAAGCGGCCGATTTGCGCGTCGGTATGTTCAAGAAAACACGCGTAGGCTTCCTGTAACCGGCAGGCGAGCAGCTTCTGGTCTGCAGACAAATTTTCCCAGGCCTTGACGCCGGGGTTGCGCGGCACGAGTTCTGTATTGTCGGGAATAATGCCGAGCATCTTCTGTCGCTCGTACCACTGCTGCCGCACCACGTCCCAACCGGCATCGAACTTGCCACGGTATTTTTCCAAGTATGATTTCGGTGCTTGATGCGGCGCGTGCGTCGCACCGAAACACAGGTAAGTGAAGAATGGTTTTTCAGGGATCGCCGACTTCTGGCTGCGGATCATGGCTTGCGCTTGATCGACCAGATCCTCCGAGAGGTGGTACCCCTGGTCGGGCGTGCGCGGCTGAGGTATTGGATGGTTGTCGCAGTACAATTCCGGATACCACTGATCGGTTTCGCCTCCCATGAAGCCATAGTAACGATCAAATCCGCGCGCCAGCGGCCACTGATCGAACGGCCCGGCCGGTGTCAGGCTCTCGATTGGTGCCAAATGCCATTTGCCGACGGCGAACGTGGAGTAGCCGACGGGGCGCAACATCTCAGCGATTGTGGCAGCGCTCCTGGTGATCGTGCCGGTGCAGTTGGGGTAGCCGGTATTCCAGTTCGACAGGCCGCGCATCCCCACGGAGTGATGATTGCGTCCGGTCAACAGCGCCGCACGCGTCGGCGAGCACAGCGCCGTTGTATGAAAATTGGTGTAGCGAAGGCCGTTCGCCGCGAGCCGATCGATGTTCGGCGTCGCAATGGACGAGCCGTAGCAACCGAGATGCGCAAACCCCAGGTCATCGAACAGGATGACGAGAATATTCGGCGCGCCATCACGCGGACGCGGATGTTCCGGCCAATGCGGTCGTGAGTCGTAAACCGTCCGCCCGATCCGGCCCTTGAAGCTGTTGCCGCCGTTCATCGCGCGCTCCCTCGAATTGCTCTTTTGTATTAATCGAACGCTAACATTGGCTTGCTCGAAAGCGCAACTCCTGACGTGGAATGACGCCCGACAGTTTGACAAAGCCCGGCCCGGCGAGCGAGGCTCTGGCGCACGAAACGACACCTTCCTGCGTTGGCGCAGTTGCGCGACCGCCGCTTGACTGTCGATGCAACGCGCCCAAACCCTGAATAAGGTCAAACCAAATGCTTCCCAAGACACAGCGCCGCATCGTGCTGGCCAGCCGGCCGACAGGCGAACCCACCGAGAACAATTTCAGGTTAGAGGAAGTGCCGCTACAGGAGCCGCAGCACGGCGAAGTGCTGGTGCGTCTTCTTTATCTGTCGGCCGATCCGTACATGCGGGGCCGCATGCGCGATGGCGCGTCGTATGCGGCTCCGATCGGCATCGGCGAGGTGTTCGGTGGCGGTTCTGTTGGCGAGGTCGTGGCCTCCCGTCATCCAGTGTTTAAAGTTGGCGACATCGTTGAAGACCGCATGGGCTGGCAGGAATATGCGATCAGCGCCAGTCCCGCGATGCGTCGCATCGATCCGGCGATCGCACCCATTTCTACGGCGAATGGCATTCTCGGCATGCCCGGCATGACTGCTTATTTTGGTCTGTTCGATGTGGGACAGCCCAAAGCCGGCGAGACCGTAGTTGTTTCAGCGGCATCCGGTGCCGTTGGCCAGGCGGTTGGGCAACTCGGAAAGATGGCCGGATGCCGCGTCGTCGGTATCGCGGGCGGCGCCAAGAAGTGCGAGTTTGTCGTTAAGGAATTGGGCTTTGATGCGTGCGTCGACTACAAGGCCGCTGGCGATTTGAATGCGGTTCTGCGCGCAGCCTGTCCGAAGGGCATCGATGTCTATTTCGAAAATGTTGGCGGGCCGATTTCGGACGCGGTCACCCTGCAGCTGAACACCTGGGCGCGCATTGCATTGTGTGGTGCTATCTCGCAATACAACGCCGAGAAACCGGAAATGGCGCCACGGCTGCCTGGTCTTTTCGTCGGCAAGCGCGTGACGATGCGCGGCTTCATCGTTTCGGACTTTGCGCAGAAGTACGAGCCCGCCCGCGCGCTGATGGGCGAGATGGTCCGTTCCGGCAAGCTTAAGTTCCGCGAGGACATCGTCGACGGTCTTGAGAAGGCACCAAAAGCTTTCATCGGTTTGCTGCGTGGCGACAACTTCGGCAAGCTGCAGATCAAGGTCGGCGACGAACCTGTGGGATTGCCGCATCGCCGCTAAGTATATTGAATGGCGAGTTGAATGACGGGATTGTGCCGACATCGGGAAGTATGTACTTGACTTAGCCACAAGGCGGACGATATGAACGACCGACAGGGCGGCGATAAAGAAAAGACGTCACTTCAGATTGAGGTGACGCCTGAGATGTTGGATGCTGGTTATTCAGCCCTTGCGGGCTGTGATCTTGAATTTATGGAGCCGTGGATGGCGGTTGATGTGCTGTCTGCAATGCTTGAAGCTGCTTCCGTAGGTTATCTCGAAGATTGCCTACGTCTGAAACGAGACGGAGTATCTCTTCGTGACATGCGCGTAGCTTCTGGGTGTCGTACTTCAATCCTTTAGGTATTATTTTTCGCGAAATTTTGTGAAGTTCGTGGACGTCGTTCTTGTTCCACTGTCCTCGTGTG
>JANXWC010000070.1 GCA_025351355.1 Hyphomicrobiaceae bacterium | reverse complement strand
GCGCGTGGTACGATCCTAATCTAGCTGTTGCCCAAGGGGCGGCCTATTTCGACGGTGCGTTCGGTGACGATGTCATCGCCAACGTCGCCGAAGAGAGCCAGGAAGACGCCCAAGATATTGCCGCCGCCAGTGTTGGTGATGATCGGTACGGCGAAGAAAGCGCGTGGTACGATCCTAATCTAGCTGTTGCCCAAGGGGCGGCCTATTTCGACGGTGCGTTCGGTGACGATGTCATCGCCAACGTCGCCGAAGAGAGCCAGGAAGACGCCCAAGATATTGCCGCAAGTTCGGTCGGAGATGACCGCTACGGCGAAGAAAGTGCATGGTACGATCCTAGCCTCGCTGGCCCCTATGATGGGGACGCGTTTGGCGACGATGTCACGTTTCTCGCGCCAGACAACGACGAGCAGACCGAGGCGAGCGCAGAAGCAAGCGTTGGGATCGAAAACCCAGACGATCTGCCCGATCAGTGGTACGGCGCCGACGGGGCCGGAAACTACGCCTCGGATCTCGGCGATGATTTCGTGCCGGCGTTCTCGGCTCTCGATCAAGACCAGGACACGGACGCGATCGAGGGGGCGGAGCTTGCCCTCGGGCTGCTTGGGCCGGACGATCTGCCCGATTTGTGGTCGGGCGGTGAGAGCCAGGGCCAGGGGTTCGAGGCGTCGGAACTCGGTGATGGGCCGCTATGGGCCGTGCCGAATGACCAATCGCCAGACATCGACGCCGTGGCCATCGCGAGTGACGCCGCCGCGCTGGGCCTCGACGAGCCGGACGTTTTCCCGGATGATGCCTATGATCTGGCTGACGGGCCGTTTCAGATGCTGGTTCTCGACCCCGCAGGGGACGAGGCGATCGGCATCTCGAACGAGGTGGTCCTTGGGCTGCTCGGGCCGGACGATCTGCCGGAGTGGTACGGTAACAGCGGCTCGACGCTCGATGCGTCCGATCTCGGCGACGATGTCATTCCGGCGCTGGCGGCTCAAATCGCGAGCGCCGACGAGCAGCCGGGCATCTCCGGCGAAATGTCGTTCGGCCTCGAAGAGCCGGATGTATTTCCCGACGGCGCTGGGCTCGGTCTCACGAGTGCCCTCGATGGGTTCGACCTCGGCGACGATTTCATTTTTGCACGTCCCAATCTCGATCAGGAAGCGGACGAGCAGATCGCCGTCGAGGCCGAGCAGGCGCTCGGAATGGTCGAGCCCGACGTGTTCCCGGATGCGGGAAACTTGTTCGGACCGCTCGAAGGCGGGGATTTCGGCGACGACATCATCACGCCCCAGGGGGCGACCGATGACGGGACGAGCCTCGTGTCGGTCACAGCCGACGGTGACCCCTGGCTCGATGCCGACGATGTCACTGGCGATCAGATCTTCTGGGCTGTCGATGACGACCGCGAAGACGCGTTACCGATCCAGTTCATCAGCGACGACACGGACCTCAACGATCTCGATCTCTCGGACAGCCTGTCGTACGCATGGGGGCCGATTGCCCGCGATGCGAATACGCTGGAGTACCCCGACCAGGTCTCCATCCGGATCACGGTCACGCCGCAGACGATCAGCGGGTTGCTGCGATCTCTGGAACAGGCCGACCGCGTTGCATTCCGGGCGATTGACGTGGCGCTGTTCCATAGTACGGAGCAACCCGACGCGGTGGTGCTGACAATCACGGTGCGCTCGAACCTGGGCTCGTTGCGGCTGACCGATATCATCACGAGCCCGAACGACAAGCTGCGGAAACCAGACAAGGCAACGACACAATGAGCCCAGCCATCGATAATGCTCTAGCGGCGATCCGGCCGATTACCCGCCTGCTCGGCATAGTGCTGGTGCTGTCGGCCGGCGCGCATATGTTCGGATTCACGTTCGGGATGCACGGCGACACGAGCAGCCTGGCGCTGGTTGGATTGGGGCTGCTGCATGTCTGACGCTGCGGGTAAAAAGAAGAAAATGAAGAAGCCACCGATCCCAAAAACGAACGGCCGCCCGACGGACTACCGCAAGGTCTACGACGAACAGGCGCGCAAGCTCTGCCTGCTCGGGGCGACTCACGAAGAGCTGGCGAATTTCTTCGGCGTCACGACTGTGACGTTCTACGCGTGGCTCAAAAAACACAAAGACTTTCTTAACGCCATAAGGGCCGGCAAGGAGTTTGCTGACGCAAATGTGGCGAGCCGTCTCTACGAACGGGCTATGGGATATTCGCATCAGGCCGTCAAAATCGTGGCCGACGCAAAGACGGGCGCAGAACATATTGTGCCGTACACAGAGAACTATCCCCCTGACACGGCCGCGTGCATTTTCTGGATGAAGAACCGCCGCAAGGACAAGTGGCGCGATACCCACACGCATGCCGGCGACCCGGAAAACCCGGTAAAAATCGAGGTTACGAACCGCGAGGCTGAGAGCTTCGTCGCTCGCCAGGAAGCGGCTGCCCAGCGCCTCGCAACGGACCGCTCCAACTGATGCTGTCGCCCGCCGCTGCATTCGGGATGCTCCCAGAGTCCGAGCGCAAAGCTCAGTACGCGGCGCTAAGCGCGGAGGCCAAAGCGTCGTTGCTGTACAGCTGGCGCTACTGGGCGCGGCCCGAGCAACTGGAGCCCACCGGCGATTGGCTGACGTGGCTGCTGCTCTCGGGCCGTGGCTTTGGCAAAACCCGGACCGGGGCGGAATGGATTCGCTCGGTCGTTTGCGGACCGACGCCGCTGGCCAAGGGCCAGGTCGAACATGTGGCCCTCATTGCGGAGACCGCTGCCGATGCGCGCGACGTGCTGGTGGAGAAAAAGGACGGCGGCGTGCTCGCGGTTCATCCTCGCGATTTCCGACCCATCTACGAGCCCTCGAAACGTCGTCTTACGTGGCCGAACGGCGCAACGGGCACGCTCTATAACGGCTCAGAGCCTGATCAGCTGCGTGGACCCGAGCACGGTGCGGCGTGGTGTGACGAACTCGCCAAGTGGCGCTATGGCGAGGAAGCCTACTCAAACATGATGTTCGGTCTGCGGCTTGGGTCGCGGCCGCGCAAAATCATCACGACGACACCGCGGCCGATCCCGATCATCCGGCAGCTGATCGCCGATCCGACGACGTACGTGACGCGGGGCAAAACCACAGACAACATTGCCAACCTGCCCGAAAGTTTTCTCGCCGACGTAGAGCGCAAATATGGGGGCACCAGGCTCGGCCGGCAGGAGCTGAATGGCGAGGTTCTCGACGATGTGCCGGGCGCGCTCTGGACGCGCGACATGCTCGACAAGCACCGGCTCGGCAAGGACCGGCGCCCCGAGTTTCAGCGCGTGGTGGTCGCGATCGATCCGGCCGGCAAAGCCGGGGACGACGACACGGCAGAGACGGGCATCGTTGTGGCCGCGCTGGGGATTGATGGCCGCGGCTACGTGCTCGACGATCTGACGTGCTCGGCCTCTCCGCATGGATGGGCAAGCCGCGCGGTTAGCGCCTACGACCTCTACGATGCGGACGCGATCATCGTCGAGACCAATTTCGGCGGCGACATGGTCAAGATGGCCGTAAAGTCCGTGCGCCAAGCAATCAACGTCATCGAGGTCCACGCCTCGCGCGGCAAAGTCACGAGAGCCGAGCCGATCGCGGCGCTCTACGAGCAAGGGCGTATAAGTCATATTGGCTCGTTCGCAGCATTAGAGGATCAGATGGTCTGCTTTACACCGTTCGGCATCGTCGGAGACGGCAAGAAAGACCGCGCCGATGCCCTGGTGTGGGCGCTCACGAACCTGTTCTCGGCGCTGATCCGTGTAAAGCCTGAGGTCAAGGCCCAGCCGGCGGGGTCGCACCACGGCGACATGGCGCAGGGCGGGTGGATGTCGTGAACGTCCTACCGACAGATGGCAGCGTCGGCGGCGACGCGCTGGGCAATG
>JANXWC010000221.1 GCA_025351355.1 Hyphomicrobiaceae bacterium | reverse complement strand
GCGCACCGGCAGTTTGCAGCGGTCGAGGAAATTCTGATCTTCGAAATAACGCAGTTTCTTGGCTCGGATCGGCGGCGAACCCGATACCAGCACAATGGCGTCGTCAGCAGGCAATTGCATCACCTCCCCCGGCGTCAACAGCGCGCGTGAGGTCTCCTGTTCGGAAATCGAGGTGTTGGCAAGCCAGGGTGACAACCGCTTGCCCGCGAGATTACGCTGTGACCGCAATTCGGTCTTGGTGCCGAGCGCGTCTGACAACCGCTTGGCGGTGCGTTCGTCGTTGGCCGCAAACGCGATCCGAACATGGCAATTGTCCATGATCGAATTGTTGGCGCCGTAGGCCTTTTCTATCTGGTTCAACGATTGCGCGATGAGCACGGCGCGAATGCCGTAGCCGGCCAGGAACGCGAGGCTCGATTCGAAGAACTCCAGCCGGCCGAGTGCCGGAAATTCATCCAGCATCAGCAGCAGCGGGCGCGGTTTGACCGCATCGGTGGCGCTGTCGAGCCGTTCAGTGAGGCGGCGTGCGATCTGATTGAGGATCAATCGCATCAAAGGGCGCGTTCGCGACAGGTCCGACGGCGGTACCACCAGATAAAGCGAAACCGGACCGTCGGCAGCCATCAGATCGGCGACGGCCCAGTCGCTCTCAGCGGTGGCTGCCGCGACGATGGGATCGCAATAGAGATTGAGTAGGCTGACGGCGGTCGAAATGACGCCGGAGCGTTCCGGCAGATCCTTGTTGAGGACCTCGCGCGCCTTGGCGGCGACAGTCGGATGCACGCACGGCGCATCGTCGGTGCCGATATGGTTGGTCGCCATCATCTGTGCAAATAGGTCGGCGACGGGCCGGGCCGGATCGGCGAGCAACCGCGCGACGCAGGCGAGCGATTTGTCGTGCTCGGCATAGAGAACGTGCAGAATGACGCCGACCAGCAGCGCGTTGGCGGTCTTGTGCCAATGAGTCTCGTGCTCGCGCCCGCCGTTGGGATCGATCAGAATATCGGCGATATTCTGGACGTCGCGGACCTCGTTGACGCCCTTGCGGACTTCGTTGAGCGGATTGAAGCGTGCGCAGTGGGGATCGGTCGGGTCGAACTTGAGGCAATGCGAGAAGCTGTGACGCCATCCTGACGTCAACTGCCAGTTCTCGCCTTTGATGTCGTACACGACCGTCGAGCCGGTCCACGATAGCAGCGTCGGGATGACGAGCCCGACGCCTTTGCCGGAGCGGGTCGGCGCGACGGCCAGCACATGATGCGGGCCATCGTCGCGCAGATAGTGCCCATCGATCTGGCCGAGGACGACGCCCCGATGTCCGGTCAAACCGGCGGCGTGGATATCGGTATCGTCCGCCCAGCGGGCCGAGCCATAGGTCGTCACAACCTTGTGTCTCGAGCCCCGCCAGGCGGCCGCCCCCATTCCGATCAGTCCGGCGGCGACGCCACCGGCGACAACAATCAAACCAGCGGTATCGAACACGCGTGGGGCTTGGCGTCCGAACGACACCCACCACGGAAGCAGCTGCCACGGTGCATAGAGCTTGGCACCGAACAGATCGAGCCACGGCGTGCCGAGGCTCGGATGAAACTTGAGCGAGGTGGCCGCCCACTGGGTTGCGATCCAGACGCTCAGGACAATGAGTCCTGCGGAGGCGGTGACCTGAACAAGCGTGTGGCGGGGCGTGATCATGGGGCTGTCTCGTTGCCAAACCGTGCGTGCGGATGGCGACAAGAGTGCCGAAAAACGCTTGATTATGGGAAGGCGGATTCGCGGCGCCTTCCGGGTACGCGGCGTGACTTTCCGGCGCCTTGAGTGTCAAAGCGCGCTTCGCGGCGTTAGCTCGCGACACCGAAAATGCAACGCATCGGCCATTGTCTTGAAGACGCCAACGGCCGATGCTGTGGTCGCGACGATAACAGCGCCGTGCTAAGATAAGTGTCTCATGCCGCCGGTCGTACGTGCGCAGTCAATGGCCGCTGCGTGTAACCGCGTTGCGGAAACGTCAGGATGCGCGGTGTCCATCCCTTAACCTTGGTCCGGCCCTCGCCTGCCAGCGCCTTGCGGATGACCGCTTTCTTTTTCGTGCCTGTTTCGGTCAGATACGATTTGGCAGCGGAGGCTCCAATCACTTCGCTCAGCATGGCCGAGACGGCTTCGCGGTCCTTGACGAGCGCAAAGAAGGTATCGTCGGGCGTCCAATGCTGTCCGATATCGACTTTCAGCGACGCACCCAACGTATCAATGAGGTTTGTGCCTGCGGCCAATGTCTCGGCCATGACGATGCCGACAAGACCCATCACGTCCGCGTCGGACAGTTCAGTGAGTCGGGCGAAGATATCCGCCGTGCGCGCGCCGTCGTTGTGCTGGTCAACGATCGCCCCATCAACATCGCGGTTCCCGAGTTTTGCGGCGGCGGCCTGCCGTCGCTCTCGGAACGCGGCCTCGGTTGGCAGCGCGGCGATGACGTCGCCGATCATGGTCGTTGCAGGGTGCTGCGGTTCCGGGACCACCTGCCACCAAAGGCCGCCGCCGATGATGTGCGCCAGCATCAATCGGAGCGCCACGCCGGGCGCGTCGGCGACGGCGAGCCGGACGGCGCTGTGACGCACCAGATCGATATAGTTGGCCAGCGGTGCGCTCAACTCGGCGCGCGCGGGGTGAGCTGCGCCGGTATCGCCGTCTCCGGCGACAGTGGGGTTCGACATGCGCACGCACCTGCGTGACGCCAGTCCCTTGTGCACGGTCACCTGTCCGTCGGCGTCCACATCGATGTAAACCGCGCCACCTTTGGCTTTGGACGCCTTGTCGTAGTCCCACGGTTGGAACCGCTCGTCGGGCGCGACAACGATCACCTCAGACCAACCGGCAGCCCGGTAACGTTCGACGTCTTCCGCAATGCCTGCGTTTTGCAGACGCCAGAACTCGTCCGGATCGGTGAAGTAACGATCTTCACCGAACAGATCGGAGACGATACCGCCTTGGTACAGCGTCTCATCGAACAGGGCTGTCTTGGTGGAAATTTCAACGCCGCCGAGCAACCATGCCTTCAGTTGCCATGCCGGTGGCGGCGCTTGTTCGGGATCGCGATGAAGCGCCAGCCACGCCTTTTGCCGATCCTTGGTCGCCAGCGTCAACAGGTGCAGGGTCTTGGCGTCGATGTCGCCGGCACGATAGAGACGGCGGATATCGGGATGCAGGCCGGCGATGGCGAGACGCCGTTTGACGATCTGTTCGGAGATCGCAAAGTGCGCGGCGATATCAGCCTCGTCGAGGCCATTTTTCTTGAGCGCCGCGAACGCCTCGAATTGGTCCATTTCGTCCATCGGCAACCGTGCAATGTTTTCGGCCAGCGACGATTCAAGCGCTGCGGCGTCATCGCTGGCGTCCATGACCACACAGGGCACCGTATCCGTCTCGGGCGATCCGTCCGCGTTCAATTTCTTCACTGCGAGATACCGGCGTTGCCCGGCGACGATCTCGAAGCCGTCGCATCCGTCGCGGACCAGCAGCGGCTGGATCAATCCAAGCGCCGCGATCGATGCCGCGAGGCTGTCGATCTCCCTGGCGCCGTGGCGACGGACGTTGAGTTTGGACAGGCGGAGGTCCGCCAGTGGAATGTGATAGAGATCGCGGTGCATGGGATTACTCCTAACGGTTCGGGGAACATCGCAGTTTAGACCATCATGTCCGCTGAGAACTGGGGATATGGGCCACCGAGAAGGTGACCCGCCCCGACGTGTCGACTAAGGCGCGTGAGCGCAACGGGGGTTGCTTCGCGATTGGCGCGAGGCCGAGCCCCAGACACGGGGAGCGGGTCATGGAAGAGATTACCACATTCGTTGGACTGGACGTCCACAAGAAGACGATCGCGGTGGCGACGGTCGACGGTCGCGCGTCGGCGGACGTTCGCTTTCTTGGCACCATCGCCAACACGCCGGAGGCCATCCGGTCACTGCTGAGGAAGCTCGGCAAAGGCGGCCAGCGGCTGCATCTGGCCTACGAAGCAGGACCATTGGGCTACAACCTGTATCGACTTTCGACGGGCCTCGGGCACCGTTGCGACGTGGTTGCCCCGTCTCTCATTCCAAGGAAGGCCGGCGATAAAGTCAAGACAGATCGGCGGGATGCGATGATGCTCGCCCAGTTGCTACGAGCCGGCCAGTTGACGGAAGTGTGGATTCCCGATGAAGCCCACGAGGCCGTCCGAGATCTGGTGCGGATGCGGGCGCAGGCGATGAAGGATCTGCGCAAGACGCGCCAGCAGCTTCACAGTTTTCTCTTGCGGCACGCACGCGTGTTCTCTGGTGGTCACTGGACCAAGGCGCACCGTCGCTGGCTCGGCGAGCAGAAATTCGCGCACCCCGCGCAGCATCTCGTCATGGAAGAACTGCTGGCACGCATCGAGCGGGCCGAGGAACTATGCACGCGCTTGAAGGCGGCGATCATCGAGTTGGTGCCACAGTGGACTCTCGCGCCAGTCGTTGCGGCCGTGCAGGCTCTGCGAGGTGTATCCATCCTGGTGGCGGCAACAGTCGTCGCCGAGGTTGGCAACTTCAGCCGGTTCGAGAGCCCTCGGCAGCTCATGGCCTACCTGGGTTTGAACCCGTCGGAGCATTCAAGCGGCTCAACGATCAAACGCGGGCCGATCACCAAGACCGGCAACAGCCTGGCGCGGACCTGCTTGGTCGAAGCGGCCTGGACCTACCGGCATCCAGCACGCGTCACGCAAATCATCCGCGATCGGCTCAAGGATTTGCCGGAACCGATCCGGGCCATCGCCTGGAAGGCGCAAGTGCGACTGTCGTCGCGCTATCGCAAGCTAATCGCCGCCGGCAAGTCGGCGCCGAAGGCGATCGTGGCGGTTGCCCGCGAACTGGTCGGCTTCATCTGGGCAATCGCACGGCTCGTCGAGCCGAAGGCGGCATAACGAACACGTCGTAATCACACAGGCAAGGGAGACAGCAGCCGACTGACAGAATATCGGTGCCCAATGCGGGCGGCAGGATGTGGAGGGTGGGGAACCCTCGAACAATCGGGTTTGAAGCAGGTGTCACGTTCCAATCAAACGCGACAGCCCACGCTCGTGAACTAGACAGAGGAAGCCCCGCGACGAACCTTGGTCATGCGGTACCCAACCCGCGGATAAGAGCCGGATCAACCGTCGTCCATTCGTCCTGTCGCCTGCCTTGGACATCGATCAATTGCACGGCCGCGCAAGCGGAACGAAGACGTGCGCCTTGGGCTTGACAGAGCGGACATAAGAGCCCGAACTATTCACCGTAGCTTTGGACGCGGCTCGTTTGGTGGCGACGAAGCCGTTGGATCGGCGTAACATTCTGGTGTCGAAGCAGAGCGTGCGCGTCCCACACCGGATTCGTCACCACCATGGCCGACGCTATGCCGTTTCTCCCCGGCCTGTCACCTGTCGCGGGCAAGTCGCTCACAACCTCGCAGGATGCCGGCAACCTGTCCTCGAACGGTGGCCTCGTCGTGTTGCGCGAGGCAGCGCGGCGTCTTGGTCTCGCCGCCGTGATC
>JANXWC010000215.1 GCA_025351355.1 Hyphomicrobiaceae bacterium | reverse complement strand
CAGCCATCGATAATGCTCTAGCGGCGATCCGGCCGATTACCCGCCTGCTCGGCATAGTGCTGGTGCTGTCGGCCGGCGCGCATATGTTCGGATTCACGTTCGGGATGCACGGCGACACGAGCAGCCTGGCGCTGGTTGGACTGGGGCTGCTGCATGTTTGATGATGTTCGCACCATCGGGGGCCGCGCGTGAAAGTTGAAGAGGTTCCGATTGCCTCTCTGAGGCCCTATGAAAATAACCCCCGCAAGATTCCAGATAAGGCGATCTCCAAGGTCGCTAAGTCGTTGAAAACGTTTGGATTTCAACAGCCCATTGTGGTTGACGCGGATATGATCGTCATCGTCGGCCATACGAGGCTGCTGGCCGCGCAAAAGCTCGGGCTGAAAACGGTGCCGGTCAAGATCGCCGAACTTTCCGCCGAGAAGGCCCGCGCCTATCGCCTCGCCGACAACCGCACGAACGAAGAGACGGGATGGCTCCACGATATTCTCGCCGATGAAATCAAGGCGCTGAACGAGTTGGATTTCGACCTCGACGGCCTCGGCTTCGATGACCGCGAATTGCAGGCGATGCTTACGGACGATGAGGAGCTGGAGCGAGCCGAGGAAACCCCGGCGATCCCTGAGAACCCGGTCACGGTCGAGGGCGACGTCTGGCTGCTCGGCAAGCACCGCATTGTCTGCGGCGACGCCACCAAGGCCGACGATGTCGCCAAGGCGCTCAACGGCACCAAGCCGCATCTGATGGTCACCGACCCGCCATATGGCGTCGAGTACGATGCCAATTTTCGCAACGGCATTATCCGCCAGGAAGGCTCGACCGTCGTCGCCAGAGCCGTCGGTAAGGTCGCGAATGACGACCGGGCGGACTGGCGCGAAGCCTGGGAGCTGTTCCCCGGCGATGTGGCTTACATTTGGCACGCTGGTGTGCGTGCCAAAGAGGTCATTGATAGTTTAGAGGCTGTTGGTTTCGTGCTGCGCAGCCAAATCATATGGTCTAAGAACGTAATAGTGATAGGCCGGGGAAATTATCACTGGCAACACGAGCCATGTTTGTATGTTGTGCGCAAGAGGACGGGCGCCACGGCCCATTGGCAGGGCGACCGGACACAATCCACCGTCTGGAAGATCGACAAACCCCGAAAATCCGAAACCGGCCACAGCACTCAAAAACCCATAGAGTGCATGCGCCGGCCGATCATTAACAACTCATCGCCTGGACAGGCCGTTTACGAGCCCTTCTCAGGCTCCGGCACGACACTCATTGCAGCCGAGATGACGGGGCGCCAATGCCACGCCATAGAGGTCACACCGGCCTACGTGGATGTCGCGGTTCTTCGCTGGCAACAATTCACCGGATCGGCCGCAATTCTTGAATCCGACGGGCGCCCGTTCGAGGAAGTTGCGTCAGAACGCATGACTAAGAGAGCATGATTATGAGTGGAGAAATTGGACAAACTGGACACCCCCACGCGGGCAAGGGCCAGCCTGGCAGGCCTTTGAAGGCCAACAAGATCAGAGCTTTTTTAGATGTATTGCGCAAAGGCGTGACGGTGTCGACCGCAGGCGCTGAACTCAAAATCGAGCGCTCCACGCTGTATTCGTGGCGCAGCACCAATCCCGAATTTCAAGCGGCGTGGGACGAAGCGATCGAGATTGGCAACGATTTTTTGGAAGACGTGATCCGTAAGCACGCGGCCAAAGATTGGCGCGCGGCGGAGGCGTTGCTGAAAGCGCGGCGGCCGAAACAGTGGAATAGCACGCGCTTGACGCATGCGGGGGACCCGGACAACCCGGTGAAGGTGGACGTGACCAACCGCGAGGCCGAGAGCTTCGTAGCGCGCCAGGAAGCCGCCGCCTCGCGGCTGGCGCCGAAACTGGTAAGCTGATGCTATCCCCTGCCGCCGCGTTCGCTCTGCTCCCTGAGGCTGAGCGCAAAACTCAGTACGCGGCGCTCAGCGCTGAGGCCAAGGGGGCGCTGCTGTACAGCTGGCGCTATTGGGCGCGGCCTGAGCAGCTGGAGCCGCCGGGCGATTGGCTGACGTGGCTGCTGCTCTCGGGCCGTGGCTTTGGCAAAACCCGAACCGGGGCGGAATGGGTGCGCGCCATGGTCTGCGGACCGACGCCGCTGGCCAAGGGCCAGGTCGAACATGTGGCCCTCATTGCGGAGACCGCTGCCGATGCGCGCGACGTGCTGGTCGAGAAAAAGGACGGCGGCGTGCTCGCGGTTCATCCTCGCGATTTCCGACCCATCTACGAGCCCTCGAAACGTCGTCTTACGTGGCCGAACGGCGCAACGGGCACGCTGTATAACGGCTCGGAACCTGATCAGCTGCGTGGACCCGAGCATGGCGCGGCGTGGTGTGACGAACTCGCCAAGTGGCGCTATGGCGAAGAGGCGTACTCAAACATGATGTTCGGTCTGCGTCTTGGCGCACGGCCGCGCAAAATCATCACGACGACGCCGCGACCTATCCCGATCATCCGGCAGCTGATCGCCGATCCGACGACGTACGTAACGCGGGGCAAAACGACGGACAACATCGCCAACCTGCCCGAGAGCTTCTTGCAGGACGTCGAGCGCAAATACGGCGGCACGCGGCTTGGCCGGCAGGAGTTGAACGGCGAGGTGCTCGACGATGTGCCCGGCGCGCTCTGGACGCGCGAGATGTTCGACAAGCACAGATGCGGCAAGGACAAGAGGCCCGAGTTTCAGCGTGTGGTGGTGGCTATCGACCCCGCAGGCAAAGCGGGCGACGACGACACGGCAGAGACGGGCATCATCGTCGCCGCGCTGGGGACGGATGGCCGCGGCTACGTGCTCGATGATCTGACCTGCTCGGCGTCGCCCCACGGCTGGGCAAGCCGCGCCGTGAGCGCGTTCGACCTCTACGACGCAGACGCCGTGATTGTCGAAACAAATTTCGGCGGCGACATGGTCAAAATGGCCGTGAAATCTGTGCGTCAATCGCTCAACATCATCGAGGTCCACGCCTCGCGCGGCAAGGTCACGCGGGCCGAGCCCATCGCGGCGCTCTATGAGCAAGGACGTATAAGCCACATCGGATCGCACGCAGCATTAGAGGATCAGATGGTCTGCTTTACACCGTTCGGCATCGTCGGAGACGGCAAGAAAGACCGCGCCGATGCCCTGGTGTGGGCGCTGACGAACCTCTTCTCGGCGCTGATCCGTGTAAAGCCTGAGGTCAAGGCCCAGCCGGCGGGGTCGCACCACGGCGACATGGCGCAGGGCGGGTGGATGTCGTGAACGTCCTACCGACAGATGGCAGCGTCGGCGGCGACGCGCTGGGCAATG
>JANXWC010000171.1 GCA_025351355.1 Hyphomicrobiaceae bacterium | reverse complement strand
ACGCCGAGTCACACGGTCAATAAAAATCGACGGAAAAATCTGATGGATGGTGAGGCCCACAACCTCACCAAGCTCGCAAAAGCCGTCTGAAGCGGCTACGGTCCCCCAAAATGCAATGCGCCGAGCCTATCTGGACAGGCTGCTAGGGTCGTCTATCCCTCGACCATTCGCAGTGTACTCATGTTCCTCGCCGCCTTTGATGCCTTTCGGGCGCAATGGTCCGAAGACGTGCACCGCGAGTGGATGGCGGCGCTGACGCGTGACCGGGCCGGACCTTGATGCTAAGCGGATCGCCCGCACCCGGGCACTGATGGAAGCCCACCTGCCCAACGCGATGGTGGCTGGGTATCAGCGCCGAATTGCCAAGCTGGTATTGCCCGACCCCAATGATCGCCACGTTCTGGCGGCGGCGTTGCACGGCAAGGCGCAAATCATTGTCACGTCGAACCTGAAGCATTTTCCGAAAGCCGTCCTCAAGTCCCATGGCATGGTGGCGCAACACCCTGACGCCTTCGTTTGCGATCTAATCGCTGCCGATCTCCACAGAGCGGCTCGAGCGTTCGCCGCCGACCGCGCTCGCATGGCTAACCCGCCGAAGACAGTCGAGGAATATCTTGCGAGCCTCGTTGCGAGCAGCCTTGCAAACACCGCACTATTGCTTGGGGACGTGACCGACAAACTGTAGTCGCGCGGTCGAGCAAAAATTGTCGTCAAAGCCAAGCTGTTCATAATAGAACCGGCAGTTCAAGTTGCAATGCCGCTCGCGGCGCTATTGTTGTTGTGACGCGAGCTCATCGGTGCGTGGTATGTAGTGAACGCGAGCACAGCAACGAATAGCGGGTCTTCCGATGGCCGACGCAATGCCGGAGCCGGATGAGCACGATGATATCGACACGCTCCGTGCGGCGCTCGCCGCGCTCGATCTAGAGCGCCAACGGCTCATTACCCGGCTTGATCAGTTGCAGCGGGCCGCGGTTCCGGTCGTGGCAGCCGCGCCACCTGCGCCCGCCAAGCCCGATATTTCGAACAGTTCGACGGCGGCCGCGAAAGTTGCACTATTCCGCCGTCTGTTTGCAGGGCGTACCGATGTTGTGCCCGTACGTTGGGAGAACCAGAAAACCGGCAAGGCCGGCTATTCGCCCGCATGTATGAACGAGTGGGTTCGGGGCGTCTGTGGCAAGCCGCAGGTCAAATGTGGCGACTGTCCGAACCAAGCGTTCATTGGTGCTACCGACGATGTTGTGGAATGCCACTTGCGGGGCGAGGATCGTATCCGCAAGAACCGCCGCGAGACCGGCTTTGTCGCCGGAGTTTACCCGCTGCTATTCGACGATACCTGTTATTTCCTCGCAGTCGATTTCGACAAGAAGGATTGGGTTGGCGACGTCAAAGCGTTCATCGAGACTTGCCGAGAGTTAGACGTGCCAGCGGCACTGGAACGGTCACGATCCGGCAACGGCGGCCATGTGTGGATCTTCTTCTCAGAATCCATCTCCGCCTCGGAAGCTCGCCGGCTGGGCACGCTGTTGCTGACGCGCGCCATGAACCGCCGCCCGGAGATCGGTTTCGCGTCCTATGACCGGTTGTTTCCAAGCCAGGATACGATGCCGCGAGGTGGCTTTGGCAACCTTATCGCTTTGCCGCTGCAGCGTTTGGCGCGTGAGAAAGGCAACAGCGTTTTCGTTGACGATGCGCTGACGCCATATAACGACCAGTGGGCGTTTCTCAACAGCCTGCGCCGCCTGTCATCCGCCGACGTTGCCACCCTGATCGGACGAGCCGAGGCCGAAATGCCAGGTGGGGCAACCGGTGTCAGGTTGCCGGTTGACGACGAGAACGCTGACGAGCCGTGGAAGATGACGCCGTCGCGGCGGCGGCAATGTCCGCGAATTACAGAGCCCTTGCCCGAACAGGTCGGCGTCGTGCTGGCCGACCAAGTCTATGTCGACCGGGCGCAACTGCCGTCTTCTGTTGTGGCTCAACTCGTGCGGGTCGCCGCTTTTCAGAACCCAGAATTCTATCGCGCGCAAGCGATGCGGATGCCAACCTACGGCAAGCCCCGCATCATTTCTTGTGCCGAACTCCATCCGCAGCATGTCGGCTTGCCGCGCGGTTGTCTCGATGAGGTGCTGGAATTGCTCAATGCCCTTGGGATCAAACCGGTCCTGAAGGACGAACGTCAGAGCGGCCAACCTTTGGCGCTCGCGTTTCTCGGCACGTTGCACGACGTCCAGGCGGCAGCCGTCGCCGCCATCGAACCCCATGACTACGGCGTGCTGGCCGCCACGACGGCCTTTGGCAAAACTGTGGTCGGCGCAAAAATGATTGCGGCACGAGGCTGTAACACGCTGGTGCTGGTTCATCGCCAGCAACTTGTCGACCAGTGGCGCGAACGCCTCAAAACATTTCTCTCGGTTGGCGACGGTGACATCGGCACGATTGGCGGTGGCAAGCGCAAACCTTCCAGCCGCATCGACATTGCATTGATCCAAAGCCTTGTCCGCAACGGCGAAGTTAGCGATCTCGTGGGCGACTACGGACATCTGATCGTTGACGAATGCCACCACCTGTCCGCTGTCAGCTTCGAACTCGTCGCGCGCCGCACCAAGGCCCGCTACGTGCTGGGTTTGTCG
>JANXWC010000126.1 GCA_025351355.1 Hyphomicrobiaceae bacterium | reverse complement strand
GCCCTTGGCCTCTTCAACCGTAATGACGCCCTCGTTGCCGACCTTCTGCATCGCTTTCGCGATCATCTCGCCGATGGCTTTGTCGCCATTGGACGCGACCGTTCCGACTTGTGCGATCTCAGCGGAATCCTTGACCTTTTTCGATTTCTTCTGGATGTCGTCCACCACCTGAGTTACGGCCTTTTCAATGCCGCGCTTCAGATCCATTGGGTTCATGCCCGCGGAGACGGACTTCATGCCTTCGCGCAAGATCGCATGCGCCAAAACGGTGGCGGTGGTGGTGCCGTCACCCGCCATGTCATTGGTCTTCTGAGCGACCTCACGCACCATTTGTGCGCCCATGTTTTCGAACTTGTCGTCAAGTTCGATTTCTTTGGCGACGGTCACACCGTCTTTGGTGGTGCGTGGGGCGCCATAACTCTTCTCGATGATGACATTGCGGCCTTTAGGGCCGAGCGTGACCTTCACGGCGTTGGCGAGAATATCGACGCCGCGCATCATGCGATCGCGGACGTCGCCAGAAAATTTAATGTCCTTAGCTGACATGGTGAGAATCCTTTGAGGAATTGACTTCAAGTATTTTCGAAAGGGTATTCCGGAGATCAGGCGATCGCTTACTTGTCCAAGACGCCCATGACATCGCTTTCCTTCATGATCAGCAATTCCTTGCCATCGATCTTGACCTCGTTTCCGCTCCACTTGCCGAACAGAACCTTGTCACCTTTCTTGAGATCGATCGGAATCAGCTTGCCAGCTTCGTCACGACCGCCAGGACCAACGGCGACAATTTCACCTTGTTGCGGCTTCTCGCCGGCGGTATCGGGTATGATGATGCCACCGCTGCTCTTCGTTTCGGCGTTGGCACGTTTGACGACCACGCGGTCGTGTAGCGGGCGAAATGACATTTGAGTAAGCTCCATGAGCGCTAGCGCCCCCGCCAAGCGGGAGGCTTTGATAAGTGAATTATAAAAAAAGGCGGCTGGCACTCGTGACGCTGGAGTGCTACGGGCTCGCGTGCGTAGGCCGATGCATGGGACCCGTCAAGCGAAACCAGAGGCAATTGCTTTGGCTTTTCAGCATATATCCAATACCCCTCTCATCAAAGGTTTCGCATGTGCAAAGCACGATCCACAAGCGGTGGATTCACGTCGATAGGAGTTCGTACTGAAGGACGCATCCCTCCACGCAACTACACAATTAGGACTACGTGGCCGTCGGCCGGGGGCTCGCAAGGAGACCGCACGATATGCGTCTGAGCAAGTTGGGCTACTATGCGGACTTCTTCATCAGTTTGCTTTTGATCGTGGTGTCGATTGGAGTTGCAACATTTGACACGCGGTTGAACGGAGCCAAATGGCTGCTTTGTGTCGGCCTGGGGGCAGCAGCCTGGACGCTGATCGAGTACATGATCCATCGATGGATCTATCATCGCGTTCCGTACTTTCGCGGCTTGCATGAAGCCCATCATGCCGAGCCCGGTGCCGACATCGGTGCACCGCCGATAATCGGCGTCGTGCTTATACTCACGGTGTTTTACGCGCCGGCGGCAACCACGAGCTTCGTCATCGCGAGCGGACTGACAACGGGCGTCCTGGCGGGTTACTCGGCGTATATGCTGGTGCACCATGCTGACCACCATTGGACACCGAGGCCAACTTCCTGGCTCTTTCGCGCGCGCCGCCGACACGCGCTGCATCATCACCATTCCGATCTTTGCAATTTCGGCATCACCACGTCGGTTTGGGATCGACTTTTCGGAACGGCAGGTGCGATCGCGCAGGGCGCCGTCCATCACGGTCGGGGCTGAACGCTTGTGAGATTTGTCGCGGATACAATATTCGAGTGGGGGCGAGTCGACACCGTATGACAGCTATACCTCTGTATTGCTGCCACCACGTTGCACCGCAGCGCAACGACAAAGAGGGCCAATACTTGCCTTGTGCAGGTGCAGTAATCTCAGAGCACTAGCGCCGATAGGCGGACCTGCCAATATGTGAGCGAGCTTACATCTGAGAATGTTGGGTACTCCGCACTTCCGACTTTTCAACAGGCTTGAGAGACCAGACTGCAGGTGGTTGAATAGTTAGGTGGGCTCACAATGTAATTGGACAAGAACAGGTGAGGAGCGTGAGATGTTGAATATGGAGCAAACTGCGAAGGCCTTTTTCGAGGCATGTGAAGCGGGCAACGGTTGGGATACATGCAAGGAGTTCTGCAAGCCGGATGCAACCTTTACCTGCCAGTCCGATGCGCTTGCGGAGGTTCGAACACTCCAAGCTTATGCTGACTGGATGAAGGGGCTATTCGGTCCCATTCCAGATGGAGCCTACACTCTGAAGGCCTGGGGTGTTGACAACGAGCGTAAGGCAGTTGTCGCCGCAGCGGTGTTCACGGGAACGCAGACTGGCCAAGGCGGACCTGTTCCACCAACAGGCAAGCGCGTTGAGGCAGATTATACCAGCCCCCATAAGCTTTGACTCGGCTGTCTTTTGCATGCGCTCGGATTGTGATTCTCTTGGGTGATTGATTCGCCAGGAGGACGCGATGACAGCGCTGAAGATCAGGAAGGACCGCTCGGCGGTTGTGTTGCGCAAGCTGGCGAAAACCGAGCCGAACGCGCGCATTTCACGCCGCCTGCTGGCGATTGCCAACGCGCTTTCGGGGATGAACCGCAAACAGGCGGCAGAAGCGGCTGGGATGGATCGTCAGGCGCTGCGCGACTGGGTCATCCGTTATAATGATCACGGTCTCGACGGGCTCGCCGATCAATGGGGCGACGGGCGGCCCACAACATTGTCATCGGAGGAACAAGCTGAACTCATCGATATCATCATGGCCGGTTGCAATCCGGAAGTGACAGGACTATCGGCTTACACGCTCGAAGATCTCGCCGCCATTTGTGCCGAGCGTTTCGGCAAGCAACTGCATCCCTGGTCGGTCGGGCGTATGCTGCGCCGCCTCGGTCTATCACGGCAGAAAACGCGGCCCAGTCATCCGATGAAAGACCCGGCCAAAGCAAAGGCCTTTAAAAAGAGCCCGGCGAACCTTAAGACGAATTCAGTATACGCATAAAAACAAACGACTTCGGCTGTTTTTTCAGGACGAAGCGCGCGTCGGACAAAAGGGGCGGACCTGTCGCGTCTGGTGGACGCGCGGCGTCAGGCCGCCGGGCATCGCCGACAACCGCTTCACGTTCGCCTATATCTTCGCGTGCATTGAGCCCGGCACCGACAATGCCTTCGCGCTCGTGATGCCTGAAATCAATACTGCGGCCATGCAGCAGTTTCTCAACCGCTTCGCGGCGACCATCTGCGACGACGAGCACGTCGCGATGGTCCTCGATCAGGCGGGCTGGCATGGCGCACATGCGCTGAACGTGCCGGCAAACATCACGCTCGTTGCCCTTCCGCCCTACTCACCCGAACTCAATCCGGTCGAGCGGATCTGGCTGCACCTCAAGGCCCGCTTCCTGTCGCATCGACTGCTCAATGGCTACGACGCCATCGTCGATGCCGCGTGCATCGCATGGAACCGGCTTTGCGCTGAAACCGGACGCATCACGTCGCTCGCATCATATCCCTGGATCCTAAAGGTCAAACCTTAGGAGGGATGGTATTACACATACGTCATGAAGTTCGACGGCGACAAAATTGGGCACATGACGAAGATCTGGAACGCCGACTTCTCACTCCGCCAGCTGGGCTGGGCCTGATAGTCGTCGCATCCCGATTGCTGCCGGACGCTTGCCCCACTATTCCGCTCATCTCTCAACTTCGAGCGTGAACCGGTGGTAGGCAGACCGGCAGCCTGGGCCACTTCCGGAAGTGGCGGCCGTTTATGGTGCTGCAACGCACAAACGTAGCACGGTCCACCAAGCAGACATTTCAGTCTAGCTGGTTTGCCGTTCCTTTGTGAGGAACCGATCTGCGTCTGGCATATGACTTGGCAACGCTCTTTCCAGGACCCGCGCGGCGGCTATCACGTAGTCAGCTCCCTGCTTCGGGTATCTAAGTTCTGATGCAAGATACGCAGCAATGCCTGGCAACTGGGTTACCTTCAAGTACAGCGCTTTCAGGGAAGGGGTGTCTTCGAGAATATCAGGACACCATTCCAAATAAGAACTCAGTGCCTCAGCCAGGACGATATCAGCAAATGTCAATCTATCCTCAACACAGCAGCTAGATCCTTGCTGCACAATTCGCGCCTCGAACCGTAGGCCGAACTTTGCAAATTGCACCTCCATGTCCGCAACAGCAACTGACACGTTGAGTTTGAACGGCGCTTGAATGGCTGTCTCCGCAAAGTCAGCGGCGGCGCCAACAATCATGTCGCACCACAGCGCATCGGTGTCGGTCTTGCCGTAGAGGTCTCCTCGACGAGCAAGATACCGGATCATTGCGGAGGATTGGCTCAGATTGAGGCCGTCAATCTCAAGCAGTGGCATTTGATCGAAGGGTAATTTGCCGGACGCCCGAAGCCCTGCCAATTGCTCTGGAGTATCGATGGCAATATTGTCGAATACGATCTCGTTTGCTGCCAACATCCATCTTGTGGTTTCTGCGCGGCCACGCCCTCGGAAATAGGTTAGCTTTGCGCTGCTCATGTAATTCTCCAATTGGATGCCTTCGCCGTCTATTGAACGTTCAACTGTTCGACCAAGGCATAAAGCCCACCGAGGTTTGAAGGAAAGCTTCGTCTGCGCACGCCGTGAATTTCATTTCAACGTTGCGACCCGGAAGCGAGGGCAACATACGCGAAAATGCCGAAGAAAGCCCGTCATGTTACGCCGAGGCGAGCCCGCGCAGGAATCTGGTGATCGCAGCGTTCACTTCATTAGGGCGCTCTTGTTGCACCCAGTGGCCGGCGCAATCAATCAGCTCGACGAGCCTAAGATCGGACATTTGCTTACGCATCATCTCGACAATGTCGACGCCGGGAACGAAGCGCAATACCGGATCAAGGCTGCCTGCGATGAATGCACTGGGCTGCTCTATCTTCTTTTCCTTGATTTCGTCCTGCTGCGCAAAGTCGATATCCGACGTGCGGTAACGGTTGAGAGGTCCGCGGAAGCCGCCGCGCTGAAACTGCTCGGTGTAGTAGTCGAGGTCAGCCTCAGTCAGCCACGCGGGGAACGGCTGGGGATCGGGCAGGCCTTCGAGCAAGCACGCATCCGCAGGCTTGTCGACCTTCAATCCGGCCAGCGATGCATCACCTGAGGCCCAGTAATAGACCTTCCGCAAACTAGGGTCTGTCGTCAGTTAAGTTGAGTCCGTCAAGCCACTGTGCATCAATAATCGTTCTTGGACACCCTCGCTGTCGCCAGTCGAGGGATTCCCAAATCAATTTTTCTCTGACTCATGAGGTGTCGGTAACGGAGGCCGACACATGCAACGGTACGCCTTGCGCGACGATCAGTGGACCAGGATCAAAGATTTTCTGCCGGGTCGGGAGGG
>JANXWC010000123.1 GCA_025351355.1 Hyphomicrobiaceae bacterium | reverse complement strand
GGCAGCAGCGGATCGATGATTGCCCACTCGGCATCGCTGAGTTCGTAGCGACGTAGCTGTGCCATCCCAACCTCCCTCGGTTGGAATCATGAATCACTGTTCGCGCCGTTTGGGAATCCCGTTTATGAGTTTATGACCTAGCCCAACCTACGATTCTACCCCTTCTCCCCGTAGGAACGAGGAAAAGGCGAGCGCGTACGTTACGCCAAGGCCGGTGCGATTTTCTTGCAGGCATCGCAGAGACCTTTAACGCTCTCGACGGATTTCATGAACATCTGCCGCTCGGTGTCGTTCATTTCGAGTTCGACGATGCGTTCGACGCCACCGGCGCCGATGATCACGGGCACGCCGACGTACATATCGGTGACGCCGAACTGCCCCTTGAGATGGGCGGCGCAGGGCAGCATGCGTTTGCTATCGCGCAGGTAGCTTTCGGCCATGGCGATGGCAGAGGCCGCCGGCGCGTAGAATGCCGAGCCGTTGCCGAGGAGGCCGACAATCTCGCCGCCGCCGCGCGTGCGCTTGATCATGGCGTCGAGGTCTTCCTGGCTGAACATGCCGAGCTTGACGCAATCGGGCAGCGGCACGCCGCCGATCGTGGAATAGCGCGTCATCGGCACCATGTCGTCGCCGTGGCCGCCCAGCGTCATGGCGCGCACGTCTTCGATTGAGACGCCGGCCTTTTCGGCGAGGAAGCAGGCGAAGCGGGCGCTGTCGAGCACGCCGGCCATGCCGATCACCTTGTTGGCTGGCAGGCCGGAGAACTTCTGCAGTGCCCAGACCATCGCGTCGAGCGGATTGGTGATGCAGATCACGAACGCAGCGGGGGCATACTGCTTGATGCCGGCGCCGACCGCTTCCATGACCTTGAGATTGATGCCGAGCAGGTCGTCGCGGCTCATGCCGGGTTTGCGCGGCACGCCAGCGGTGACGATGCAGACATCGGCGCCCTTGATGCCCTCGTAGTTGGCGACGCCGGCGCCGGACAGGTGGGCGTTGAAGCCTTCGACCGCAGCCGTCTGCGCGAGATCGAGCGCCTTGCCTTTGGCGGTGCCTTCCATCATGTCACAGAGCACGATATCGCCGAGGCCCTTGAGACCAGCCAGCAGCGCCAACGTGCCGCCGATCTGGCCCGCGCCTATCAATGCAATCTTGCTGCGCGCCATGATTTTCAAGCTCCAAGTTGGTTGGGATCGTTTGTTCGCGCGTTGGTTAGCCGGAAACCTTACGCGGGGCAAGGCGAGGACGTCCGGCAGAGTGGCAAGCCACGGCGTTTGCGCCTGCGCCTTGTTGTCCCGCAGGCCGCCGTTGGTAAAGATTGAACGGTTCCTTCCGTATCGAGTTTATCTGCCCGATCAAAGGCTGTGACGCACAGCGGATTTACCAATTTTCGCGTCTCGCCTGTCGTCTGGTTTATGAGACTGTTAGACGCCCGCCAGTGGAGCGTTGGCATGAACGAATACGACCGGGACAAGTATTGCATTATCGGTGCTGGCGCATCCGGTCTGGCTGTCGCTAAATCTTTTGTTGAACGCGGCATCCCGTTCGACCTGCTTGAGCGCGAAAGCGATATCGGCGGACTATGGAACATAAATACAGCCAGCGGTATCGTTTACGAGACAACGCACCTGATTTCGGCGTTCTCAACCACGGCGTTCGAGGATTACCCGGTTTCCACCGACGATCCCACCGGCACCGAGCGGGACTATCCCGATCACGCTTCCGTCCTCGACTACTTCCGCCGCTACTGTCACATGTTCGGCATCGCCCGACATCTGCAAACCGGCACGCCCGTGGAACGCGTGACGCGGCGAGACGATGGCGCTTGGCAGGTAATGGTCGCCGGTGAAACGCGACCGCGGACCTATGCCGGTGTCGTCGTCGCCAACGGACATCACGACAAACCACGGCGGCCGCAATATCCCGGCCACTTCAATGGCGAGATCATTCATTCGCGCGACTACCGATCGACGCGCCAGTTGCGTGACAAAAAGGTGCTGGTGGTCGGCGCCGGTAATTCGGGTTGCGATATCGTCAAAGACGCGGCGTTCACGTCAGGATTTCCGGCGACGCTGAGTATGCGGCGCGGCACCTGGTTTGTGCCGAAATTCATTCTTGGTTTTCCGACGGGCGATGTCCTAGCCAATGTGGAATGGGCACTGACACTGGTTCCACGCGCGCTCAAAGCCTATCTCTTCCAGGCCTCGCTGTGGGTGCTGCAAGGCCCGCCGTCGCGTTACAAGTTACCCGATCCCGATCATCGAATCGATCAAGCACATCCGACGTTGAGCGATGACATTCCCCGCCTTGCGGCGCACGGCCGCGTCATCGTCAAGCCGGCGATCGAACGGCTTGACGGGCGCGACGTGGTGTTTGCCGATGGTAGCCGCGCTGAATTCGATATGATCGTGCTGGCGACCGGCTATGAGTTGGGGATACCATTTCTCGATCGGCAATATTATCTCGGCGGTGACGGCAAGCCGCGCTTGTTTCTCAATACCGCGCACCCCGATCATCCCAATCTGTTCTTTGCCGGCCTGATCCAGGCCAACGGCTCAATCTGGCGCTTGGCTTGGCTGCAGGGCCGCATCATTGCCAACGCCATCATCGCCGAGCGCACGGCGCCGACCGAATCGCGCGCCTTCCGCAACCGAGTGAGGGCGTGCACCGGACCCGTTTCCAAGGAACGTTTTGTCGGCTCCGAACGGCACAAACTGGAGGTTAACTACTTCGACTACGCGCGTGAATTGAAAAAGGTTATCCGGTCGTTCGCGAAGTCAAGCACGCAAAATTTTCCTTCGACGTCGAGCGCAGTTGCAGCGCCAGGGCAAATGCAGCAGGCTGCCGAATAGGTAGATTGTGCCATCAGCGTCGTCCACAGGATAGCCGTTGCCTATTGTAATCATGCCGAAACGGCATTGTATTCTCATCTCCCTCTCGGATGTAATCCACGGCGAACCACAGCGATCCCAGCCTTTAAGCGTGATCAGGTTCGATGTTGAAATCAAGGGAGATAGTCATGCTCAAGTACGTTTTAGTTGCCATCACTGCTGCGGTCGTGCTGGCACAACCTGCATCTGCCGCCATGGACTGCGGATCCAACCTGGACAAACATATGGCTATGGTCATGAAAATGTCGGCTGCAACAGCCGAGAAGCGCGCAGCACTGCATCGGATGTCGTTGGCCGGTTACGACCATTGCATGGCTGGTGACGAAGTGAATGCGAAAACGTTCTGGGACATGGTTGCCACCGGCGCCAGCAAGTAATCGAGGGCGATTGCAGACTCTCGTTCAGCGCTCACCAATCAGTTGACGGTTGCGACGGCAGATCTGATACATCTGCCGTCGTAATGCTGTAAAGCGACGGAAGGACCTGATGGAACTTCACGAAATCAGATATTTTCTGGCCGTTTGCGAGACGCTAAATTTTACGCGCGCCGCCGAGCGCTGCAATGTCACGCAACCGTCGCTGACGCGTGCAATCCAGAGCCTCGAAGGTAAATTGGGCGGTGGACCGCTGATCAATCGCGAGCGCGGCAATACGCATCTGACCGAACTCGGCCGTTTGATGCAACCCTATTTCGCGGCCATGCAAACAAGTGCGGACGCTGCGCGCACGACAGCACGCGATTATATCGATACGGCATCGGGGACGCTGAAGCTCGGATTGATGTGTACGATCGGCCCCGTCAAGATGGTCGGTCTGTTCGAGGACTGGTATCGCAACAATCAGGCAATCAAGTTACTGCTGAAAGACGGCACCGCGCCGCAGCTGCAGGATTTGCTACATGGTGGCGAACTCGACGCTGCCATCTATTGCAAGCCCGAACCGCTGGATGATCGGTTCCATACGCTGCCGCTCTATAGTGAAAGGTTTGTGGTGGCCTTTCCGCCCAATCATCCTTGGCAGGAACGGGAAGAGGTTTGCTTCAAGGACCTGCATGGTCAAGCGTATCTCAACCGCATCAATTGCGAATACAATGAGCACATCGACAGCATCATGCTGAAGCTTGGCGTCGAGCCCCACTATCCCTACGAAAGCGAGCGCGATGATTGGATCCAAGCGATGGTGATGGCCGGGCTTGGATGCACGACGATCCCCGAATTTGCGATCGCCATGCCGCAAATGCCGTGGCGGCCGCTCGTCGAACCCAGCGTGCATCGCACCATCAACCTCGTGACTGTGCGCGGTCGGCAGCACGGTGCAGCCATCGGAGCCTTGGTGCACGCCGTCAAGCGCTACCCCTGGGATCGGGCGGTCGCGTCGACGAAGTAATCAGCTGCCCACAAGATGTGCAGCGGGTTTGAGCGATTAGGATTGACTCGGTTGCGCCGGATCAGCTTATTTGTAAACAGCTGAATGACGACTGTGGAAGAGACTGGCAACTTATTTACAAAAGTGAGTGCAGCCGGCGCCGAAGGAGCAACCGCCTCCGGAATCTCTCAGGCAAATGGACCGCAGTCCGACGGCGCTCTGGAAAGCAGTGGCGATTTGTTTCGCCGCTCACCGACGGGGTAAGATCGTGCTGATCCTATTGCAAGCTGCGATGGGGTGGTGCTTTCCAAACTCTCAGGTTCCCTGACAGAGGAGGCTCGTACGCGTGCAATCCAGTGCGCGTAGCAGAGCCGTGTCAGGACGCCTGATGACAACCGCCTCTCCACCGCCTGCCGATCCAGGGATCGCCGACGCGCCGCTGCGGCGTACACCGCTTTATGATGGCCACGTCGCGCTCGGCGCCAAGATGGTACCGTTTGCCGGCTATGAAATGCCGGTGCAATATCCGCTTGGTGTGCTCAAAGAGCATCTGTGGACACGCGAGAAGTGCGGCCTGTTCGATGTCAGCCACATGGGGCAGGCGGCGCTGTATGCCGATGACCGCGCGCACGTAACCGTCGCCCGCGCACTCGAACATCTCGTCGCAGCGGACCTCGTCAATCTTCCACCGGGACTGCAGCGCTATACGCAGTTGCTCGACGACAGTGGCGGCATCATCGACGATCTGATGGTGGCGCGTTCTGAGGACCCGGCTGACGCTGGAGCGCTCGGCCTGGTGGTCAATGCCGGCTGTAAGAATGGAGATTACGTGCACATCGCACGCCTCTTGCCGGACGGTGTGCATCTGACGCCAGTGGATGATCATGCGTTGCTTGCGCTGCAAGGACCTGCAGCGGTGGCGGTCATGGCAAAACTGGGCCCCGCTTCGGCAGCGCTTGGTTTCATGCAGACGCGCGCGATGCTTGTCGGCGGCATCGACTGCCGCGTGACACGTTCGGGCTATACCGGCGAGGACGGCTTTGAGATTTCCGTGCACGACGACCGCGCGCGCGAACTGTGGGACCTGCTGACGGCGGACCCGAATATCCAACCCATCGGCCTCGGCGCGCGCGACAGTCTGCGGCTCGAAGCCGGGCTTTGCCTTTATGGCCACGACATCGATACCGCCTCCTCGCCGATCGAGGCCGGGTTGTCATGGAGCATCCAGAAGCGACGCCGCGTCGAAGGCGGATTTCCTGGCGCCGTGCGCATTCAACGTGAACTGCGGGAGGGACCACAGCGCGTGCGGGTCGGGATCAAACCAGACGGTCGCGCGCCTGCACGTGAGGGCACGGAAATCGTTTCCGAGAGCGGCGCAAAACTCGGCATTGTCACGTCGGGCGGCTTCGGCCCCAGCGTCAATGGACCGATTGCGATGGGCTATGTCATCGCGCACGCGGCAGGCGTGGGAGCGAAAATCAACCTGTTGGTGCGCGGAAAACCGCTGCCGGCGACGATCGTGCAGTTGCCGTTCGTGCCGCACAGGTATGCACGGCTTGTTCCTTCTTCCCGACCTGCAGAGAGGTGAGGGTGAAGGGCTGCGTCGATCACAAGAGAGTGTCGATTACAAGAGAGCGTCGCCGCCTCTCACCTTGCCCACCTCCCATTGCCAAAACTGCAATGGCGAGAGGGAAACGCGCTGCTTTGACCATTATCTAACCGGAGGCAAACACATGACTACCCATTACTCTAAAGACCACGAATGGATCAGTATTGAAAATGGTATCGGCACCGTTGGTATTACCGAGCATGCCCAGCAAGCGCTCGGCGATGTCGTCTTCGTAGAAGTACCCGACATCGGGCGCGTGGTGGTCGCCAAGGAAGCCGTGGCCGTCGTGGAAAGCGTCAAGGCGGCGAGCGACATCTTCTCGCCGGCAGCGGGCGAGATTGTTGCCGTCAACAACGCCATCGTGAAGAACTCTGCACTGGTCAACGAGGGTGCGGAAACGACGGCCTGGTTTTTCAAGATCAAACTCGCCAATCCCAGCGATCTCGACGGGCTGATGGATAAGGCTGGATACGACCGATATTGCGCGGAGAATGCTTGAGCCCTTCGTGCGCTGCAACCGATGCTCGACGGCAATCGCTGGTGTCGGAGTGAGTGGATATGAGGAAATTGGAAAGATGAGGTTTGTTGGATGCGCTATCTCCCTCTGACAGAAAATGATCGGCGCGCGATGCGCGAGGCGATCGGAATCGCAGATGTCGACGAGCTTTTTGCGAGTGTGCCCGCGGGCAAATTGCTTACGAAGCTGCCCGATCTGCCGCGCGCAAAAAGCGAAATGGAGGTCGAGCGCGAATTGACGACTTTGGCTGCACTCAACACGGCGGCAGGCAGCGTGCCATTCTTCGTGGGCTGTGGCGCCTATAAGCATCATGTCCCGGCCAGCGTCGATCATCTTATTCAACGCTCGGAATTTCTGACCAGCTACACGCCCTATCAGCCGGAGATCACGCAAGGCACGTTGCAGGTGCTGTTCGAGTTCCAGACGCAAGTGGCGCGACTGACCGGCATGAAGGTGGCGAATGCATCGATGTACGACGGTTCGACGGGGGCTGCCGAAGCCGTGTTGATGGCGCACCGCATCACCAGGCGGAAAAAAGCGGTCCTGTCGGGGAACCTGCATCCACACTATGCCAGTGTGATCAAGACGCTGTCGCATCACGGCAGTGCAGGTGTGTTGGCGTTGACTGCGGCACCTCATGGCGGCGAAGACATTATTGCGGCCATTGATGATACAGCCAGCTGCGTCGTCGTGCAGTATCCGGACGTGTTCGGCCATGTGCAGAATCTGCAACCGATCGCGGACGCCGCCCACAAGGCTGGCGCGCTGCTGATCGTCGTTGTCACCGAGATCGTCGCATTGGGCGCGCTGAAATCGCCGGGCGAGATGGGTGCGGATATCGTTGCGGCAGAAGGCCAATCGATCGGCAACGGCTTAAATTTCGGCGGCCCCTACGTCGGGCTGTTCGCCAGCCGCGACAAGTTCGTCCGCCAGATGCCCGGCCGCTTGTGCGGCGAGACGGTGGATGCGGAAGGCCGACGCGGGTTCGTGCTGACGCTGTCGACGCGCGAACAACATATCCGCCGCGAAAAGGCGACGAGCAACATCTGCACCAACTCTGGTCTGTGCGCGCTCGCGTTCACGATCCACATGACGCTGTTGGGTGAGGCCGGGCTGCGCAAACTGGCCGCGCTCAATCATGCCAACGCGTGCGATCTCGCCGAGCGGCTAAGCGATATCGGAGGCGTCGAGATCATCACGCCAGCCTTCTTCAACGAGTTTACCATGCGCGTGCGGGGCGATGCACAGCTGGTGTTGGATAAACTCGCTGATGCCGGAGTGCTCGGCGGTGTGCGCGCATCGCGGCTGTACGGCAGCAACGCCGGCCTGGATGATCTGATCATCGTGGCGAACACCGAAATGAACACGGACGCCGACCGCGCCGCGTTTACCAAAGCGCTGACGGACGTGATGCGATGAGCGATTCTGCGGAAGAGACGAACGGCGCGTTGAATGTCCTTCCACATTCACCGCCCAACGGCGGTTTAAAGCCCCAAGGATGCTCCGTAGCGGCCGCGACATACGCCGATGTCGCAGCTAGCCAAGCCATTGGTTAATCGCTCTACGGACGAATTTGGGCGCGCCAAATCGATTAACCGTGATCGGCGGCATTTTGCTGTTTGCGGAGCATCTTCAGCGACTAAACATTTTGAGGTCAACTGATGCCTATGAACACGCAGGGACGCCCGACACAGCCAGGGGAAGCCACGCAATCGAACGCTGCCACTTTTTCCGGCAACAGTGGACTCGATCATGAGGAAGCGTTGATTTTCGAGATCGGCAGCGCCAACAAATCCGGCGTCGACTTACCCGAAATTCCGGCGCACACGCAGCGACTTGGCGGCCTCGAGCGCCGTGCGCCGATCGGCCTGCCCGGCCTCAGCGAACCGGAAACCATGCGCCACTACGTGCGCCTGTCGCGGCAGAACTATGCGATCGACAGCGGCCTGTATCCGCTGGGGTCGTGCACCATGAAGCACAACGCGCGGCTGAACGAGAAGATGGCGCGGCTGCCCGGCTTCGGCGATCTGCATCCGCTGCAACCGCAGAAAACGGTGCAGGGTGCGCTCATCTTGATGGAAATGCTGGCCGGCTATCTGATGGAGCTGACGGGCATGCCCGCCGTCGCCCTGTCGCCCAAGGCCGGTGCGCACGGCGAACTTTGCGGCATGCTGGCGATCAAGGCGGCGCACGACGCGCGCGTTGCAAGAGAGGGTGGCGCCAAACGCAGCGTGGTGCTGGTACCGGAGTCCGCACACGGCACCAATCCCGCCACCGCCGCCTTCATGGGTTACAGCGTCCGCTCGATCCCGGCGCGCGACGACGGCACGGTTGCAGTGGACGCCGTCCAGGCAGCGCTCAGCCCCGACGTCGCCGCCATCATGCTGACCAACCCCAACACGTGCGGCCTGTTCGAACCCGAAGTCGTCGCCATCGCGCAAGCCGTGCACGACGCGGGCGCCTACTTCTACTGTGACGGCGCGAATTTCAACGCCATCGTCGGCAAGGTCAGGCCGGGCGATCTCGGCATCGACGCCATGCACATCAATCTGCACAAGACGTTTTCGACACCACACGGTGGCGGTGGTCCGGGCTCCGGTCCTGTCGTGCTGTCGGCGGCGCTGGCGCCATACGCGCCGCTGCCGTTCGTGATCAAGGAAGCGGCGGGGTATCGGCTGGTCGAAGATATCACTCGGGAAAGTGGCGAGGGGCGCCAGCCGTTCGGCCGCCTGACCGCTTTCCACGGCCAGATGGGCATGTTCGTGCGCGCGCTGACGTACATGCTCAGCCACGGCGCAGACGGCATGCGGGCCGCCTCCGAGGATGCCGTGCTCAACGCCAACTACATCCGCGTCGGATTGCGGGATCTGTTCAGCCAGCCGTTCGGCGACAGGCCGTGCATGCACGAAGTGCTGTTCGACGATAGCTGGCTGAAGGGCACGGGCATCACTACGCTCGATTTCGCCAAGGCGATGATCGACGAAGGCTATCATCCCATGACGATGTATTTTCCACTCGTCGTGCACGGCGCGATGCTGATCGAACCGACGGAAAGCGAGAGCAAGGCCAGCCTCGACCAGTTCATCGGCACGCTCGGCGCCCTGGCGTCGGCTGCGAAATCCGGCGACGCGCAGCGCTTCACCGAGGCGCCGCGGTTTGCGCCGCGCCGACGCCTCGACGAAACCAAGGCCGCGCGCGAGCCGCGGCTGGTCTACACGTCGCCGACTAGTCCATAACGCCGCAGTTGCCACGCCGGATGGGGCGGCATAAACAACCGCAACAAAGGCTCGACGACGAGGTGCCACTCCACATGCAAACTCTCAAGACTGTGACGCGGCGTTGGCTTTGCCTGTTGTCCGCCGCCGGCATGTTGACGCTCGTGCAGTATCCGACGGGACGGGCCGCCGACGCCGTCAGCACGGATGGCACCATCAAGATCACCACGCCCTGGACGCGGGCGACGCCGGCGGCCGCGAAAGTGGCGGGCGGTTTCCTCAGTATCACCAACACCGGCTCCGCGCCCGATCGGTTGACCGGCGGCTCGATGTCCATGGCCGGTAAATTCGAAGTGCACGAAATGTCCATGAACGATGGCGTCATGAAAATGCGGGCGCTCGACAATGGCCTTGAAATCAAACCGGGCGAAACCATCGAATTGAAACCGGGCGGGTATCACCTGATGTTCATCGATCTCAAGGCGGCGGTGAAAGAAGGCGACAAGCTGGAGGGAACGTTGGTGTTTGAGCGCGCCGGGACGATCGTGCTGCAATTCGATGCCGCCGCGATGGGCGCCATGCCGACGGGACACATGAAACACTGATCGCTGCGCAGCGATCGACACGTGCCCGCATTCCGCCACCGAGCAACGTCCACCGTGCAACCCCGCGTCCCAATCGATACCGGCAGTCTAGCGGCGACGACTCAAATCGCGGCGACGTTGGGCGAAGTGCGTCAGCGCCGTCGCGGCATCGTAATTGCCGCCATTGTCTCGGCGGCGCTGCATCTGGTCGTTTTCGGCGCGATCCTCGGCAATTGGCTCAGCGCACCGAAAGGCGGTGGTGGCCAATTGCTCGACGCCATCGAGATTGAAGTCGTCGATACCGATTCCCGCGAGAGCACAGCTGCTGCCATCGCCCACGCCGGTGGCCGACAGGCGATGCCAGGACCGACTTCTGCCGACGCCCCCACCGACGCCACCGCGGCGGCCGCAGCACCCGCCGCCAAGCCGCCACCTGCTAATGTCGATGCCGCCGATCGAACACCGAAAGGAGTCGTGGGCGAAACGGCAGCGGCCACTCAGTCCACGCCAACGCGTCGCGACGCCCAAAGCGAACCGCCGCATATCACGATCGAGGTTGAGACAAGGCCGAGCTTTGCTGCATCCGCTGCAGCGGCGCCGAGTGGTGCGAGCGCAGAGGCGATATCCGAAAGCGTTGTTGCCGCGTCGGCTGCAACCGCTGCGCCCGGCGTGGCCGATCGCTATCGGCTGGCGGTGCGCAAGGCGCTCAGCCGCCGGCCTCCCCGCCCGAACCTGCCCGCCGGAACCGCGGCCGCGGGCATCGCATTGATCGCCTTCTCGGTCACGGCCACCGGCACCGTCGAGAATGCCGAATTGCTGGAGTCGACGCGCAACGCACGGCTCAATGAGATCCTGCTCGGCTGGATCGCTGCCAGCAACCTGCCCGCGCCGCCGCCGGGGTTGACGGCAGCCGAGCGCCGCTTTTCTATTCCGTATACCGTCCGTTAAGCGCTCGGGATTTATCGGCGCGGGGGAACACCACTTATGTCAGTCTTTTTTGCACTCGCGCCCTGCGCGGTGGTCATTGTTGCTGTGTTATTCGGCGGCTGGTCGGGGCTGGCCGCCGCCGCCGCGTCGCTGGCGGCCATGGCCGGTCTGGTGGCGGGCGGGGCCTTCGATCCGCCGACATCGACGATGCTGTGGGCCACCCTGGCCGATGCATCGTTGCTGACGCTGCTCGTTTCGGCCCCGCTCGTACCGGGCGTCATCTTCATCGAGGCAACGCGGCGGCTGCAGGCCCCGCAAGCCATTTCCCATGTCGTTGATCTGCTACGTCTGCCGAAACCGCAAGCGGCGATGCTGATCTCGCTGGGACTTGGCGTGCTCGTCGAAAGCCTGACGGGCATGGGCGTATCGCTATTGTTGACGGTGCCGATGCTGATCCAGTTGCTGCCGCGACAGCAGGCGATTGCCACGGCGCTGGTGGGCATGAGCTTGATGCCTTGGGGGGCGCTGGCGCTGGCCGGCACGCTCGGTGCGACCCTGGCGTCGATCGACGTCGAGAAATTCGGCGTTGCCATCTGGATCTTCAGCGGCGTCGTCGCTGCGGTGTTGCCTTCGATCGCTACCGCCATCGCCGGCGGCCGTTCGCTCGCCGATCAGACCTTGGCTGTGCTGGCGGGCGTGGTGTTGTGGTTCGCCACCGGGCTCGCAACTCTGCTGATCGGTATGCCGCTTGCGGGCGTGTTCGGCGGCCTGGCGCTGCTGGCATTTCTGGGCTCCCGCGCCGAGCGATCGCCGCACCTGCTGGCCGCGCTGCACGCAGATGCGCTGAAGCCCTATGCCATCCTGATTGCCGCCGTCACCTTGCAGACATTGATTGCTACCGCTCTTGCACGGCGCGGCATGTCTTTGAATATCAGCACCGGGCGCGTGACGTTCGCAGTGCTGACCTCACCGGGGGTGTCGCTGACGGTCGCCACGTTGCTGGCCGGCTGGCGCCTGTGCGACACCCAGCTTGTCCGCGATGTCGCCAAACGCAGTTGGCGTGCGGTGGCAACGGTGGCACTGTTCATGCTGACGGCGCGGCTGCTGGTTGCGTCGGGTGCGACAGACGCGCTGACTGCCGCGATACGTGACCTTGATGCCGTCGGGGCCCTCGTGGCGGTTACCGGGCTCGGCGCGATCGGTGGGTTCGTCACCGGCTCCGGCGTGACGGGCAACGCTTTATTCCTGCCCACGGCCGCCGCCACTGGAGCCGCGTTGCATGCCAAGGAAATCTATGCGGCGATTGCCTCGGCTGCCGCCGGACACACGGCCATGGCTTCGCTTCCTGTCGCAGCGTTACTGCTGGCCGCACTTCCCGATCGCACTGCCGCCGACGACCGCCACGCGCTTAAAGCCGGACTGCTGCTCGCGGGGGGCTGCCTGATCATACTACTCATCGTCGGTGTGATCCGGTTGGCCTGCCTGCCGCAGTAATTCAACGGTTATTTCGCGATGCCAGTGGTGAGCCAATTCGGCAGGGCGTGCGCCCACTCTGTGCTATTGCCGGCGCCGAAACAGAGGACGGTGTCACCGGGCCGACCGATGGTGCGGATGACGGCGGCAAGATCAGTGGCGGCATCGACTGCGCGCACGTTGGGGTGGCCGGACTTGGCGATTGCCTGTGCGAGCGCCTGATGCGAGATGCCGGGGATCGGCGCCTCACCTGCCGTATAGAGCGGCCCGATGATGACGGCGTCGGCATCCCTGAAAGCCGCGGTGAACTCGCCGAACAAGTCGCGCAGGCGCGTAAAGCGATGCGGTTCGCAGATGGCGATGACGCGGCCGCCGCGCGACACGCCAGCGCGCGCCGCCTTCAATACGGCGGCGATCTCAACGGGGTGGTGGCCGTAGTCGTCGAAGAATTCGATCTCGTTCCAGACGCCCGTCGGCTGGAAGCGGCGCTTGACGCCGGCGAAACTGGCGAGCCCCGCGCGGATCTGTGTATCGGTCAGGCCGACTTCGGTTGCGACCGCAATGGCTGCAAGGGCATTGAGGGCGTTGTGCTCGCCGGGGATCGGCACTTTGAGAGCTTCCAGTTTGCGTGCGCCGCCGTGTGCACGCGCGCCCAACTCCACATCGAATGTGGTGTACCTTCCGGCCACGCCGACCCGACCCAACCGCAGGTCGGCGTCATCGCCCGCCCCGTATGTCAACAGGCGTTTGCCATCGCGGCGGAGGCCGAGCTTATCGACCAGATCGCGTGCGACGGGATGATCAATGCAGACTACAGCCAGCCCGTAAAACGGAATCTGGGTGAAGAACTGTGCAAATTCGCGATGCATGTTCTCGACGGTGCCGAAGTAATCGAGGTGCTCGGGATCGATGTTGGTGACCACGCCGATCTCGGTCGGAATCGCCACGAACGTGCCGTCGCTCTCGTCGGCTTCGACCACCATCCAGCGGCTTTTGCCGAGCCGCGCATTGGTGCCCCAATCGAGGACGATGCCGCCGGTGATGACCGTCGGGTCGGTACCGGCCGATGTCAAAAGATGTGCGATGAGCGAGGTGGTGGTCGTCTTGCCGTGCGTGCCGGTGACGGAGATCGTCGAATAGAGCCGCATGATTTCGGCCAGCATTGCCGACCGCCGCACGATCGTCAGGCCTTTGGCGCGCGCGGCATCGAGTTCGGGATTGCCGGGTTTGACGGCGGTCGAAATGACCACGAGTTGTGCGCCCACCAGATTGATCGCGGCGTGCCCGACGAACACGCGCATGCCCAGCTTGCGCAGCCGCTCAACGTTGGCGCCGTCTTTCTGGTCGCTGCCCTGCACGGTGTAGCCGCGGGCGTGCAGCACTTCGGCAATCGCGCTCATGCCGATGCCGCCGATGCCGACAATGTGGATAGTGCCGAGCGTTTCAGGCATGCGCATGGAAAAGTCCTTTTCCCTTCGTCCCATCGCTTTTCGCGTTGGGGAGAAGGTGAAAAATTAAACCTCAGCTGGTGTCCAGCGACCCATCAGCTCCTCGACCAGGTTCGCCAGCAGCACGACCGCATTGGGCCTGCCAGCGCCGCGCGCTGCGTCTGCCATGGCGGCGAGTTTGTCGGGTGCTTCCAGCAGTTGGCCGATCGCCATCGCCAGGCGTTCGCCCGTGATATCCTTCTGCTCCAGGCAGACCGCGGCGCCGACGTCCGCCAAGCGCCGCGCATTGGTCAACTGATCGTTGTCGATGGCATTGGGCAACGGCACCAGTATCGAGGGCCGCCCCATGACCGTCAGCTCGGCAATCGTCGACGCACCCGCGCGTCCGATCACCAGATGCGCCTCAGACATCGCCTCCGGCAGGTTCGGGAAGAACGCCTGCACGTAGGCGTGAATGCCGGCTTGTGCATAGGCTTGCTCGACGCGGGCCACGTCTTCCTGGCGGGCCTGCTGCACGATGCGGAGGGCTGCGCGCGCCTGCGGCGAATAGGTGGCCAAGACGGCCGGCACCATGTCGGAGAAGAAGCGCGCGCCCTGGCTGCCGCCGAACACGAGGATCTGGAACGGTCCGCTTTCACTAGGTGCCTTATAGGCCTCGCGCGACCACTCAAGCACGATGTCGCGCACGGGATTGCCGGTGAAGCGAACTTTCGCCGCCGTGCCGACGTCGATGCCCTTGACGCCCTGGAACGAGGTGGCGATGGCGGTGACGCGGCGCGACAGAAAACGATTGGCGCGGCCGAGCACGGCGTTCTGCTCGTGGATGGCCGTGGGTATGCCGCGCATGCGGGCGGCCAGCATGGGCGGCAGGCTGGGATAACCGCCGAACCCGATCACCGCCTTGGGATTGACGTCTGCAAGTACTTGACGCGCCTTGGCGACGCCCTTGGCCAACGTCAGGCCGGTATTGGCAGCGGCTACCGGCGAGCGGCCGTTGATCGTCGCCGACGGCACCTGGAAAATGGTGCGTGCCGGGAAATTCGACCCGTAGCGATCGCCGCGCATGTCGGTGATGAGGTCGACGGGAATGCCGCGCCGCTTCAATTCCTGCGCCAGTGCCAGCGCCGGAAACAGGTGCCCGCCGGTGCCGCCCGCCGCCAGCATCACGCTGTCGGTACTGACGGGTGCGGAGATCGTCGTCGGTGGCGATGCCATGTTCTCGTCAATCGTCATGGTGGGCGTCACGCGTGTGCCTTTGTCTTGAAGCCGGGCAAGGCCATGGCCAGTTGTCGGAAATGGTCGCCGCGGTGTTCGAAGCTTTGATATTGATCATACGATGCGCAGGCTGGTGATAGCAGGATGACCGGCTCGGCGGCAGGGGAGGCAGACGCATCACGAACGGCGTGTTGCAGCGCTGTCTCCAGCGTGCCGCTGATTTCGTGGGGGACCTTGTGCTCGGCGAGCCTGCGGGCGAACTCCGGTGCGCATTGGCCGATCAGATAGGCCCGTCTGACTTTGCCGTTCGGGCCGCCTATAAAATGCGGCCACAAAGATTGTATGCCGCCCTCCTTAGCCACGCCGCCGGCAATCCAAAAGAGGTCACCTGGAAAACTCGAGAGCGCTTTGTCCGTGCTGTCGGCGTTCGTGCCCTTGGAGTCGTTGACAATCAATACTCGTCCGATATGACCAAGTTCTTCCAGTCGGTGGGCGAGGCCGGGGAAGGATTTTAGACCGGCTGCGATGACCTGTGCCGGGACGCCGAGCGAAGCACAGACGGCGAAGGCGGCAGCCGCGTTTTCGGCATTGTGCAGTCCGCGTAGTGATCCGATGCCGCGAAGATCTGCAGCTGTGTCGGCTACTGGGTTGCCGCTGGCGCTGTCCTGGTATTTGCGCCGATAGATGATACCTGCTTCGACATACGTTTCAGCTTTTTCGGTTGATCGCATGGAGAAACGATCCGTCGGTTCACAATCCACTTCGCGACGAGAAACAAATTGATGGCACAAATCATCGTCGCGATTGATCACCGCGAAATCAGCCGCCGCAACCAAACGCCCTTTTATCGCCGCGTAATTTTCCATCGTCCCGTGCCGGTCGAGATGATCGGGGGTGATGTTGGTCAGCACGCCGACGGTGGGCTTCAGCGATGGCGTCAGGTCGATCTGGAACGAACTCATCTCGATGACGAAATAACGGTCAGGAGCGGGTGGCTGCAGCGACAGTACGCCGACACCGATGTTGCCGCCCATCTGCACGTCCTTGCCGGCGGAACGCAGGACATGCGCGATCAGCGCTGTGGTGGTCGATTTGCCGTTGGTGCCGGTGATGGCGACCACTGGACACTCCGGGCACGATTTCGCGCGCTCGCGGAAAAACAATTCGATGTCACCGATGATTTCAACGCCGGCGGCCTTGGCACGCTCCACCGTCCAATGCGGCGTCGGATGTGTCAGCGGCACGCCCGGGGCGAGCACCAACGCTGCGAACTGGCTCCAATCGGCCATTTGCAGATCGACCAGCGGCAGGCCCGCCTTGGCGACCGCCGCACGCCCCGCCTCGCTGTCATCCCAGCAGGCGACCGTGGCGCCGCCATCGCGCAGCGCCTCGGCCGACACGATGCCTGAGCGCGCCAACCCGAACACCGCCACCGTCTTGCCTGCAAATGTCGTGATCCGAATCATACCGCACACCTTAGCGCGGGTGCAGCGAACGCGCAGCTAGCTCGCCGTGCGGCACCAGCTCCCCCACCCCAACCCTCCCCCACGGGGGGGGAGGGAGTTTGTGCGGCGGGTGAGGTGAGTGAGCGGACCAATTCTAGCAGGCTCGCCATTACATTGGCCGTTATCTGATGCGTGTTGGTGGCACATATGCAGTGGGATTCCCTCCCCCCCTGTAGGGGAGGGCTAGGGTGGGGGGGAAGGTGCGGAAGAATTGCGGGGCGAGCGGCGCCGCAGAGTGGGGCCAGCAAACACCTGAACCAGCCGCACGCTGGGTCCTGGGCACAAGGCCCAGGATGACAGTTTTGGTTGTGGCGCCCGAAGCCCATCACCGCAACTTCAGCGTCGATAGCGCGATCAGAGACAGGATAACCGAGATGATCCAGAAACGCACGACGACGGTGCTTTCCGCCCAGCCCTTCTGTTCGTAGTGGTGATGCAGCGGCGCCATACGGAAGACGCGCTTGCCCGTCATCTTGAAACTCGCCACCTGGATGATGACGCTCATGGCCTCCAGAACGAACAGGCCGCCGCAGATGGCCAGCACGATCTCATGCTTGGTCGCCACGGCGATCGCACCGAGCGCGCCGCCCAGCGCCAGCGATCCGGTGTCGCCCATGAAGATCATGGCCGGCGGCGCGTTGAACCATAAGAACCCCAGCCCGGCACCGATCAACGCCCCACAGATGATGGCCAGCTCGCCGGCTCCCGCCACGTACGTCACCTGCAGGTAGCGGGCAAAATCGAACCGCCCGATGGCATAGGCAATGAAGCCGAATGTGGCAGCCGCGATCATGACTGGCACGATGGCCAGCCCATCGAGCCCGTCCGTCAGATTGACCGCATTACCCGCGCCGACAATGACGATCATGCCGAAGATGATGAAGAAGTAGCCGAGATCGAGCAGCACACTTTTGAAGAACGGCACCGCCAGCTTGCCCGCCAGCGCGGCTGGCGACATCTGTACGATGGCGTAGGTGGCGATGGCGGCGACGAGAAATTCCAGCAGCAGCCGCCCCTTGCCGCCAAAGCCGGACGTCGTCTGCTTGGTGACTTTCAGATAGTCGTCGTAAAATCCGATGGCGCCATAAGCCAACGTGACCGCCAGCGCCACCCAGACGAACTTGTTGGCCCAATTGGCCCACAACAAGGTCGACACGGTGACACCAGCGAGGATCATCAACCCCCCCATGGTCGGCGTTCCCCGCTTGATGAAGTGCGACTTCGGCCCATCCTCGCGAATGGGCTGACCCTTACCCTGCTTGATGCGCAGCAGATCGATGATTGCCGGACCGAACAGGAAGACGAACAGCAGCGCCGTCACCAGCGCGCCCATGGTCCGGAACGTGATGTATCGAAAAACGTTGAGTGGCCCGAATTGATCGGCAAAAGCCACCAGTTCATAGAGCATGCGCTTTCCCCCGACCCGCCCACGGCACCTCTCGACATTTTGTGCCGGGCGCAATGGCGGAATTAAGCTCGTTATCTGTCGGCGGTGAAGCAATCCCCCGGGGATCATACCGCAATCAGACTTTCGGATCTCCCAACGCACGCACAAGCTTGACCAGCGGCGCCATATTGGTGCCCAGCGAGCCTTTGATCATCACCGCATCCCCCGATGCCACGCCTTGCCTGACTGCGTCGGACAATTCAAGCGAAGTCGCGGCATATGCACCGCGACGTGTTGCAGGCAACGCATCATACAGCGCCCGCATGTGCGGACCGCAGGCGTGGACGACATCGACATCAGCTGCTTCGACAAAAGCGAGCAGGCCGCGGTGCAGGGTATCTGCATTTGCGCCGAGTTCGCGCATATCGCCGAGAATTGCTACACGCCGCCGATACTGCGCGCGTGGCAGAGCGCCGAGATTGGCCAGTGCCGCAGCCATGGAGGCGGGATTGGCATTATAGCTTTCGTCGATGAGCAAAATTGTGCCACCACCGGCTTTGATTTCGCTGCGCGCGCCACGCCCCGCCGGTGCCGAAATATCGGCAAGCGCGGCGAGACAAGTATTCAGGTCCGCGCCGACGGCATCGATGGCTGCCAGTGCCGCCAGCGAATTCATCACCCAGTGACGCCCAGCAGCGCCGATTCGGTAGCGCATCTGCCGCCCGTGTACGCTGGCCGTCACAAGGGAATCGTCAGGGCCGAGATCTACGCTCTCCATCCGCACGTCGCAGTCGCGGTGGGTGCCGAACGCCACGACGCGCAATTGACGCTCATCGGCGCGCATCGCCAGCAGATCGAAATGCGGATTGTCGCGGTTGAGAATGATCACGCCATCGCGCGGCAGGCCCAACATCAGCTCCGCCTTGGCTTCCGCAATGTCAGACACGGAAGCAAACTGCGCCAGATGCACCGGTTCGACAGTGGTAATGATCCCCACATCAGGGGCCACCATGCGCACCAGCTGCGCGATTTCGCCGGCGTTGCTCATGCCGATTTCGAACACGCCGTATTCCGTATCGGTCGGCATCCGCGCCAACGTGAGCGGCACGCCCCAGTGATTGTTGTAGGATTTCTCGGAGGCATGCGTTTTGCCGGCCAGACCGAGGCACAACCGCAGCATCTCCTTGGTGCCGGTCTTGCCGACGCTGCCGGTGACTGCCACCACTTTCGCATCGGAGCGGAAACGCGCCACCCGCGCCGCATCCTCGAGCGACCGCAGCGGATCCTCGACCCGGATCAGCCCGCCATCGCCTTCGCGCCGGGCATAAGTGTTGACAACCAATGCAGCCGCTGCCCCCGCCTTGAACGCTGCGGTGACGAAGTCATGGCCGTCACGCTGATCCTTCAGCGCCACGAACAGGTCGCCCTCTCCGATGCTCCGCGTATCGATCGAAATGCCGCGGATGGGCGCTGTGATCTTGCCGTCGACTGTGCCACCGCAAACGCTGACGAGAACGACATCTGACCACAGCGGTCGCGTCGATGTTGGGGGAACGGTCATGTCACCCGACGCCTTTCGTCGAAGCCCTGGACGGTTGAGCGAGGCACGCCCGCACTTCGGCTTGATCCGAGAACGGGATCGTCTGGTCACCGACGATCTGCCCGGTCTCGTGACCCTTGCCGGCGATCAGGGCGACATCTCCGGGCACCAGCCGACCGATGGCTGCGGCGATCGCCTCGGTCCGGTCGCCGATTTCGATGACCTCCGCCTCGCGCCGCTCAGCGCCGGCAAGCACAGCCTTGCGGATCGCCGCCGGCGCCTCCCGGCGGGGGTTGTCGTCGGTGACGATGACGATGTCGGACAGCTCAGCGGCGATCCGCCCCATGATCGGCCGTTTGCCCGCATCGCGATTGCCGCCGCAGCCCATCACGCAGATCAGCCGTCCCGTGGCAAAGGGCCGGAGCGCGCCAAGCGCCGCGGCAAGCGCTTCAGGTTTGTGCGCGTAGTCGACGACGGCGAGCCCACCGTTGCGCTGGCCGATAACTTCGAGCCGGCCGGAAACACCCTCCAAGGCTTCAAGGGCGCCCATGACGGCGGTCGGATCTTCGCCGAGCACAATGGCGAATGCTGCCGCAGCGATCGCGTTGGATGCCTGGTAATCGCCGATCAAATTCAATTTGACGTCATAGCGTCGGCTGGCGTGTAAAACCGCCACACGCTGGCCAAAGCCGTCACGGCGGACATCGAGCAGCTGCAGAAAACCACCGCCGGCGCCCACTGTTATCAGATCGAGCTTGCGGGCGCGTGCTGCCGCCATGGCTTGTTCGGCGAAGGGCGCATCGACATTGACGATGGCTGGCTGGCCCGGCTGCAGCAGGCGGCTGAACAGCCCCAACTTGGCCGCCAGATAGTGGGGGATGTCCGGGTGATAATCGAGATGATCGCGACCGAGATTGAGAAAAGCGCCGGCTGCCAGGCGCACCCCATCGAGCCGGAACTGATCGAGCCCATGCGATGACGCTTCCATGGCGAGATGCGTCACCCCTTCGGCAGCCAGAGCAGCCAATGTCTGATGCAGGGTGACGGGGTCCGGTGTGGTGAGCGAGCCGTAGACCGCTCCAGACGGCTTTACCAAGCCAATCGTGCCGAGCGACGCCGCCTGCCGGCCGACCTTGGAAAACACTTGCCGGGTAAATTCGGCCACCGAGGTCTTGCCGTTGGTGCCGGTGACGGCAACGATCTGCTCGGGTTGGGCTGGATCTATCAACGCCGCCAGTCGTGACAGCGCCAGCCGCGGCTCGTCGGCGGCCAGCAAGGCAACCCCGTCTGGAGCGCTGACGGCCTGACCGCTGCGCACCAGCACGGCTGCGCAGCCCTTGCCAACGGCCTCAGCGATGAAGCGGCTGCCATCGGTGGCTGCGCCCGCCAAGGCCGCAAACACCATGCCCGGCTGCACCTGACGGCTATCCGCGGTGATCCCTGTCACGGCGAGGCGTGGATCGCCCACGACCAGTGTCAGGTCAGCGCTGATCAAATCCTTGATTTGCATCGGCTCCGATCCATCGCCCGCCACGATGACGCGCAAAAAGCTTGTATTGTGCGTCGCCGGGGCCGTCAAACATGGTTTACCGGGCCGACGACCCGCCGAGCCCGTGTGGCGTGACGGCGAATGCCAATGCGGCCTTAGCCCGCAACCGCCTCGCGCAGCGCCTTGGCCGCAACCTCGATGTCTGCCGCGCTCACGTCGAGATGGGTCACCGCACGCAGTCGCGTCGGCCCCATGGCGCCGATCCGTACGCCCTTCTGCATCACCGCGTCGGAGATTTCCTTGGCCGAGCGGCCGGTACCGCTGGTGTCGAAGAACACCAGATTGGTTTCCGTCTTCGGATACATCAACTTGATGCCCTTGATGTCAGCCGCCAACAGGGCCAGCCGCTTGGCGTTGGCGTGATCCTCGGCGAGCCGGTCCCAGTTGTGATCGAGCGCGTAAAGCCCTGCCGCGGCCAGAATACCGGATTGCCTGAGCGCGCCGCCGATGCGATGTTTCCAACGCCAGACTTCCTCGATGAACGCCTTGCTGCCGGCCAGTACGCCACCGATCGGACAACCGAGCCCCTTCGAAAGGTCGAGCCAGGAGCTGTCGAATGCCGCACTCATTTTAGCTGCCGAAACGCCGGACGCCACAACCGCATTGGGTAAGCGTGCCCCATCCATGTGCAGCAACAGGCAGTGTGCCTGAGCGGCTTTAACCACGTCGTCGATCTGGGCCTGAGACCAAACCGCGCCACCGCCGAGGTTCTGGGTCTGCTCGATGGTCACTAGCCGTGACCGAGGGGCATGACGCATGGCGGGATCGCGCACCGCTGCATGCACTGCGGCGCCGGTGAAAATCCCGTTCACATGCGGCACCGCGCGACCTTGCGCGCCCGCCAACACCGCCCCGCCCGCGCCCTCGAAGGTAAACAGGTGGCAATTGTCCGGTGCAATGATCTCGTCACCGGGGCGGCAGTGCACGGCCACCGCGATCTGATTACACATGGTCCCCGAAGGCAGGAACACCGCCGCCTCCTTGCCGAGCAGTTCGGCGATACGGTCCTGTAACTTCCGTGTCGTCGGGTCTTCGCCACGTTGCTCATCGCCCACTTCGGCATTTGCCATGGCCTGACGCATACCCGCCGACGGCCTGGTCATGGTATCGGAGAACAAATCGATAAAGGCGCGGGCAGTCGTCATGGGGAGGTAACCTGAAAGCTGGACACGAACGGTTGCATCCGAGCATGATAAGGCCCTCGACCGCAAGGCTCACCGAAGCGGCTCACCGACGCCGGCCACCTACACTTTTTATCCCTGACACCTACACCCGAAGCTGGAGTTTCCCATGCAGTTGACCAAAGACGTAATTGCGATCGTGACCGGCGGCGCGTCGGGCCTGGGCGGCGCCACCGCCGAAGCCTTGGCGGCGCGCGGTGTCAAAGTTGCCATCTTCGACTTGAACGAAGCGACAGGGGCCGCAACGGCCGCCAAGATCGGCGGCAAATTCTACAAGTGCGACGTCAGCAGCGAGGCCAGCATCGATGCCGCCTTCGCCGCCGCGCGCCGCGAGCTCGGCGCTGAGCGGATCCTGGTCAATTGCGCGGGTATCGGCGTTGCCAAGCGCATCACCCGCAAGGACAAAGAGACCGGCAAGATCGAGCCGCACGATCTCGCCACCTTCGCCAAGACCATTCAGATCAATCTCGTCGGTACGTTCCTGATGATTTCGCGAGCCGCCGCGGGCATGCAGGCGCTCGCCCCCGTCAATGCCGACGGAGAACGCGGGGTCATCATCAACACCGCCTCGGTGGCCGCGACCGACGGCCAGATCGGCCAAGTCGCTTATTCCGCCTCGAAGGGTGGCGTGCTCGGCATGACGCTGCCAATCGCGCGCGACCTTGCGCAATCCGGCATTCGCGTCTGCACGATCATGCCCGGCCTGTTCAACACACCGATGATGGCGTCCCTGCCCGACGACGCGAAGCGCTCGCTCTCCGCATCGGTGCCGTTTCCCGCCCGCCTGGGTGATCCCGCCGAATATGCAAGTCTCGCATGCCATATCTGCGAAAACGGTATGCTTAACGGCGAAAGCATCCGCCTCGACGGCGCAATCCGCATGGCGCCCCGCTGATTGCGGGCATAGTTACTTACGGGGTAAATGTGGGCGGCGCGTCAGTTTGCGCCGCCGTTCACCTCACCGGCAGATAATAGATTGGCATCACCTGGATCAGCCGCTAAGAGGGGTCTCATGTACTGTTTTGGCAGCGACCAGCCCGAAATTGGCTGAAGTTGCGGGTGTTTTTGTAGCCTTGCGTACTCGGAATAGTCCCATGCAATCTCCCCCGATTTGGCATGCGCCGCGTTCGCTGGCGCCGCGCCGCCCGTCACCTACCGGTTGGGCTGTAGTCTGCCTCGCTGCTCTGGGCGTGTTGATAATCATGGGGCCGGGGCGCAGTCGCCATGCCGAACCGGTGCGCGTTGATATGGCAACACCAACATCGGCTGAGGCTCCAGCCAACCCGGTGCTGCGCTCGCATGGCGCATGGATGCCAAGCGAAAGCACCTGGGGCGAACAGCTTCGACAATCCAATTTCTGGAGCAACCGTAAAAATACCGGCGCGGGTTGGAACCAACCAAATGGCCTGACGAGCGCGGCTCCTACCTATCCGCGTTCCGACCGCGTCTCAGTTCCTTACGGCGTTAGAGGTGACGGCACCGAAAGTGACGGCAAAACTTACCGAACCATGTGCGTGCGGTTGTGCGATGGTTTCTATTGGCCGGTTAGTTATGCCACTACCAAAGATAAATTCAGCAATGACGCGGCCACCTGCTCGCGAACCTGCGGGGGCGCCGACGAGGCCAAACTTTTCACGTATCGCAATCCCGGTGGCGAAATCGACGATATGGAAGATCTGGACGGTCGGGCTTACAAAAAGTTGCAGACCGCGTTTTTATTCCGCACCAAGTATGATGCGCAGTGCAAATGCCGCCCGCACCCCTGGGAAGAAGCGTCCACCGATCGGCACAAGACCTATGCGCTCGCCGCGCAAGCAAACAAGGGTAACCAGCAGGCCGCGCAGCAGCTGAAAGAGTTGCGGACAAAAATACAGAGTGCGGCCCAGACGCCGGGCAAGAGTAAGTCGACGCAACGCAAGACGGGAACGACGGCCGCCGCGCTTGCGCCTACCGCGGGTGCACCCGCACAGGACGCCACCAGCGCTTCCGACAAGCGAGATGTTCGCGCTTCCGGCCCACGAACCCGACAGACGTTGACCGAGGGCGGCACTCGCTCGCAACGGGGCGACCTGCAACCCGGCGATGAGGGCGACGCGACCGCCGTCAACAAACGCCCGGCCAGCCCCGGCACGGTCATTTTGCGTTTCGGCAGCCGAGCGCCGGTTGAAGTGCAGGTGCCGGTTTCAACGCGCGCACGGCAGGCCGTCGCAACCGACAGCAACGTTGTGAAACGCTGACGGCGAGATACAACTCGGTCGTTCAGTAAAACTTTGCCATTTTGCAGCATAACCAACGCGTTGGCTAGTTTGGCTGCGCGAACGATTTTCTGCGACCCGGCTGCGGCTCGGTTGCGCTGCGCGGCACGATCGGCCTTGTTCCCGCTGCTGGTCCCATTCGACATGCCATCACACCATTCTACCTCTCGCATGGTCAGCCATAGCCTTCGTCCGTTGCTGCGACGCGTGGCTTGGGTTGCATTTGCAGCGATTGGCCTGTTGATCCCGACTGCGCCGAGCCAGGCACAAGGCCTGTTTGAGCAGTTGTTCGGGTTCGGAGGCCCCAAGCCTGCGGCCCCGCGGCCCTTGCGCATCCCGACATCGCCCAGCGTTTTCCCAAATAACATTCAACCCATCGATAGGAGAGATTCTGCGGCCAGCGAAGCATCCGGTGGCACGTTCCGCACCATTTGCGTGCGCATGTGCGACGGCTCATTTGTTCCGATCAGCTTCGCGACGCGTCGGGATCAGTTTTTCAAAGACCAGAACAAGTGCCAAGCCACGTGCGGTGAAGACGCGCGCCTGTTTTATCACAGCAATCCCGGCGGTAGCCTCGACGACGCCACCGACCTGAGCGGCAAGCCCTACGTACGCCTTCCCAATGCATTCCGCTTCCGGAAGGCGCGCGTGGAAGGCTGTTCGTGTCGTCCGCCGCCGTGGTCGGAGGCTGAACTGGCACGACACCAGAGTTATGCGTCGGCGGCAATTCCAGCAGCGGCGGCTACGATGCGGGCAGCGGCCGTAATACAGTCAACGCCACCGGCTCAGGCCACCAAAATGGCTTTGGCCGCGTTAGGGGCCACGCCGGCCGATACGACAAAGGCAGGCGCAGCGGGACCCGCCGACACAGTCGCCACGCCCGCCAGCAAACCGAACCTTCGGTCGAAAAAACAGCAGACCACACGGAGTGTCGCGCCTAAGCTGGTGCCGCAACCCAACACACGCGTTGCAGCGGCGACGCCAAAGCCAAGCCTATTCGGCACCCCAACCGGGACCAGCATGGGGTTGGGTGCGAAGCCGAAATTTGTTTGGCCTGGCGATTGACCGCGTCGTCAATCAGGGTTTTGCGCAGGCATTCATGAAGGTTGCCAGTTCCAAGTCGAGTTGGGTCAGCCCGCCGGCGTCGTGGGTCGACAATGTGACGTCGACGCGATTCCAGACATTGAACCACTCGGGATGGTGGTTCAACTGCTCGGCTTTCAATGCTACGCGCGTCATAAAGCCGAAAGCCGCACTGAAATCGGCGAACTTGAATGTCTTGGCGATTGCTGCTCGCCCCGCCGGCCGGGTCCAGCCGTCGAGCCTGTTCATGCCGGCCTGGATTTCCGCCTCGCCAAGCCTTTGCGGTCGTTTCGCCATCCGCTTGTCCTCCGTACGCTCTTTCGGCAAACTACATCGATGACGCTTATCCTTTTCGTCTGCCGCGGCAATACCTGTCGTTCGCCGATGGCGGAACTTGCCGCGCGGCACAAGGGCCGGCTAGCGGGCTTAGATGGCAGCGTGCAATTCAGTTCAGCCGGCGTCTCTGTCGATCCCGACGCGATAGCCGCCGACCCGCGCGCACTTGCCAGTGTTGCCCGCGCAGGACTGGATCTGTCGCACCACCGCCCGCGCCCCATCACACTTGAAATGCTCTTAACTGCGCATCACGTCTATGCCCTTGACCGCAGTGTGCTCACTCACCTCCGCGACTTGGCGCCACCAGCAGCGCTGCCACGCCTTCAGCTGTTACTGAGCCTTGTTCCCGAGCTTCATCTCGACGATGTCGCCGATCCCTACAGCGGAACAGCGCATGACTATGAGCACGCCTTTGCACTGATCGAGCGCGCCGTCACTGTTCTGATCAAGACGCTGCAGCTGCCGCGGGAAGCTTAGTCTTCAGCCCAGCATTTTACGCGCTTTCTCAAGGTCTTCCGGCGTATCGACACCCAAGGGCACCGTGTCGACCACCATTGCGTCGATGCGCATGCCATGTTCCAGTGCACGCAATTGCTCCAGACGTTCGCGCCGTTCCAACGGCGTCGGCGACATGGCAACGAACCGCTCCAACGCCGCGCGCCGATAGGCGTAGATGCCGATATGATGGAACAGCGGCCCGTCGCCGGTCGGCGCCGTCGCGCGCGTAAAATACAGCGCCCGCAGTCTGGCTTGGTGCCCATCCCCGTCGGCCAGCTTGCCAGTGGCTAAATCGACGGGCGTGCCGATCACCTTGACCACGTTCGGATTGAGCCGCTCTGACGGATCACGAATGATGGCTGCAAGCGTTGCGATGTCGACTTGCGCAGTGGCCAGCGGTGCAAGGCAGGCTGTCACCAAGGCCGGATCCAGCGTCGGCAGGTCGCCCTGCAGGTTGACGACATAGTCCACGTCGCCAGCCGGATCGATTGCGGTCAAGGCTTCATGGATGCGATCAGAGCCGGTGGTGTGGGTGTCGCGCGTCATGATCGCCTCGCCGCCGGCAGCGCGCACGACCGCGGCGATTTCCGCACTGTCGGTCGCGACGATCACCCGCCCAAGCTTGGCCGCCATCGCCCGCCGCCAGACGTGGACGATCATCGGCACACCGCCGATATCGGCCAATGGTTTATCGGGTAGGCGCGTCGCTTTCAGCCGCGCGGGAATGGCAACCAGTGTCTTTTGCACAGCACCCCTTTTCGCCGGCCGTTAGGCCAACGGTGACAATTCGCCTCGGGCTCAGGTGTTAGAACGGACCGCACGGCTGTTGCAAGCAGGGGCCGGACCCGTATATTTGCGCCAAATTGGGTGTGGCCGGCTGCTACGGCGCCGGGTCTGCGGCGAGGGGCTTGTCCGACACCGGGGCAAGGACGACGAAAGTCACTGAAAAATGAGCAATTCCGACAAGTTGAACAACGTTGCCATGGCCGTCCTTTCGGCTGCCCTTTTTGCTTTCGGCGGCAAGACCATGGTCGACATCGCCTCGAGCAAGCACGCGGACGCCAAACCAGGTTACGCGCTGCCGATGAGCAAGTCCGATGGGGGCAGTGCCACGGCCGGCGCCGATGCGGCGTTCAACTTTGCCAAGGTCGCCGAACTGCTGCCGAAAGCCAACGCTGACGCTGGCGCCGACGTTTTCAAGAAATGCGCCGCCTGCCATACCGACGCCAAGGATGCCCCGAACAAAGTCGGGCCGAACCTCTGGGGTGTCATCGGACGGCCAGTCGCGCAAAACGCCGGATTCGCCTACTCGGATGCCATGAAGGGCAAGGGCGGAAATTGGAATTGGGATCAGCTCGCAGCATACCTGCATGATCCCCGCGGCGCGGTGCCCGGCAACAAAATGGCGTTCGCCGGTGTGACGGATGACGCTGATCTCGCGGATCTGCTGTCCTACCTGCGCAAGCAGGCCGATAAGCCGGCAGACCTGCCACCGGCTAAGTGACACTTTGACTATCCGACAAAAACGGCCTCGCACTTCCCGTGCGGGGCCGTTTTCGTTCTGAATTCCGCCCTATCGTCATGAAAATTTGTCGGGCAAATAACTGGGTATGAAAAACTTGTAACTTGGAATGTGATGCCAACGTGCAACATGGTGATGCACGGTTGCGTTGAGAATATCACGAGTGACACGGCGCTAGTCATACGGTCGCCTTCGAGAATGGCCGCGGGAGAAAACCTCGATGCAGTGGAATACGTTGCTCAAACTTGCAGGTATCGCCGGGGTGCTGGCGATTGTTTGGATGCTGCCCGCAGGTGACGCCGTTGCGGACGATGCCAAGCGGGGCGGCGTGTCACTGCTTGGGGATGTCAAGGCACCGGCGGACTTCAAAAACTTCGGCTGGGTCAATCCGGACGCTCCGAAAGGTGGGCGCATCCGTCAGTTCGCGGTAGGAAGCTTCGACAGCCTCAATCAATTTCCCGCGCAAGGGCAGCCCGCCTCCGGCCTCACCCTCGTCTATGATCTGTTGTTCGCCCGCAGCCCCGATGAAGCCGCAACCGGCTATGGGTTGATTGCAGAATGGCTTTCATACCCCCCCGATTTCGGTTCGGCGACATTCGGACTCAGGGCCTCCGCCCGCTTCAATGACGGCACGCCGATCACTCCGGAAGATGTGATTTTCTCGTTTGACGCGCTCAAGAAGGTGTCGCCGCTTTACTCGACCTACTATCAGCACGTGCTGAAGGCCGAGAAGATCGGACCGCGGGAGGTGCGGTTCACTTTTGATGTGAAAGACAATCGCGAACTGCCGCAGATCGTCTCCGAGTTGCCGATCCTGCCGAAGCATTGGTGGGACGGCAAAAATCCATCGGGCGAGCCGCGCGACATCGCCAAGTCCACATTGGAAATTCCGGTTGGGTCCGGGCCCTACAGGGTAAAATCGTTCGAGCCCGGTCGCTCGATCACTTATGAACGCGTCAAGGACTGGTGGGCCGGAGATCTGCCCGTATCGAAGGGTCAGTGGAATTTCGACGAGATCGAATACACCTACTATCGCGAACGAATCGCGCCGTTCGAGGCCTTCAAGCGTGGTGACATCGATTACTGGGCGGAATCGTCCGCCAAGAACTGGTCGACCGAATTCGAGTTCGACGCCATCAAACGCGGACTTGTGAAAAAGGAGGCAATCGAGGTCAAGCGCGTTGCCGCCATGCAAGCCTTTGTCATGAATATCCGGCGCAAGACTTTCCAGGACGTACGCGTCCGCCAGGCACTCAATCTGGCTTACGATTTCGATTGGGCGAACAAGAACCTGTTCTTTGGCCTCTATACGCGACTGAACAGCTATTTCGACAACTCAGAACTCGCCACGCGCGGCCTTCCGCAGGGGCGCGAATTGGAGATCCTGAATGAGGTCAAGGCGGATTTGCCCGCCGAAGTCTTCACCACGGAATTCAAGGCGCCAAGTGATGACGCGCGTCGCAATTTGTCCGCCGCGGCAAAACTTCTGGGCGAAGCCGGTTACGCGAACAGAGGCGGCGTTCTCGTCAATGCCGCCGGTCAACCGTTGGCGTTCGAGATCCTGATCAACGACCCGGCATTGGAAAAGATCATCCAACCCTACGTGCAGACGCTCCTGAAGCTGGGGATCCGGGCCTCCATTCGACCGGTCGACAGCGCGCAGTATCAGCGGCGACACGACGACTTCGATTACGACATGATCTTCGACCAGTTCGCCCAATCAGAAAGCCCGGGCAACGAGCAACGCGAATTCTTCGGTTCGTCCACGGTCAACGTCCGCGGCAGCCACAATCTGGTCGGCATCCAGAACAAGGCGATCGATGCGATCATCGAAAAAGTGATCTTCGCCAAGGATCGCGCCGACCTCGTCGCTGCGACCCGCGCGCTCGATCGAGCGTTGCTGTGGAACTTCTATGTGGTGCCTACTTGGTATCGATCGAGCGAGTGGGTGGCCTACTGGGACAAATTCAATCGACCCGCCACGCTGCCGGCGCGCGCCGTGAGTTTCATCCAGACGTGGTGGTACGATGCCGACAAGGCCAAGGTATTGACCACGCGATGATCGCGACAAATAAATGCCAGCCACCGGTTGAAGTGAGTTACGGATGAAGAGTGCGACGTGCTCGAGGATTGCTGTTTCAAAGATCGCAGGCCTTGCGATCGCGGGAATGCTGGCTGCGATCGGCGGTTTGGCAATTGCCGAACCGGTGCACGGGCTCTCAGTGTTCGGCGATCTCAAGTACAAGCCAGGGTTCGCGCACTTTGACTATGTCAATCCGCGTGCACCCAAGGGCGGTAAGCTGGTAACGATCGGCACGCAAGCGCTCGACACGTTCGACAGCTTCAACGCCTTCATCCTCAAAGGTGATGCGGCGCAGGGCATACTTGAGCTCGTTTACGATCCGCTGATGACGCGCGCGACTGACGAGCCGGATGCAATGTACGGGCTGATCGCCGAAAGCGCCGATGTCGCCGCCGACAAGCGCTCGGTCACGTTCAAACTGCGCGCGGAAGCAAAGTTTGCCGACGGCACACCGGTCACCGCCGAGGACTGCGTTTTTACACTCGGTGCGCTGAAGCAAAAGGGTCATCCGATGTACGGCAGCGTGTTGCGTAACATCGCAACCGCTACCGCGATCGATGCGCACACCGTCAAATACAATTTCACAGGCGACGAATTGCGCGATCTGCCCGTCGTCATTGCCTCGATGCCGGTGCTGCCGAAAGCGTTCTACGACACACACAAATTCGAAGAAACGTGGCTGGACCGTCCGCTGGGGTCCGGGCCTTACAAGATCGGCGACTATAATCAGGGCACGTCCGTCTCATTCGTTCGCCGCTCGGATTATTGGGCAAAAGATCTCAATGTCATGCGGGGCCGCTTCAACTTCGACGAGATCCGTTACGACTACTTCCGACTGCGCACGGCCGCCGTTCAGGCCCTCAAGGCCGGCCTGTTAGATCTGCGTGAGGAATTCACCTCGAAAGAATGGGCCACCGGCTATGATATTGCGCAGGTGCGCGATGGTCGCATGTTGCTCAAGACGCTGCCGGACCAGAACCCCTCGGGAACACAAGGTTTCTGGATCAACACCCGCCGTACGAAATTTTCCGATGTGCGCGTGCGACAAGCCCTCGACTATGCATTCGATTTCGAATGGGCGAACAAGCACCTGTTCTACAATGCCTACAAACGCACTGAGAGCTTTTTCGAGAACTCGGCGCTGAAGGCTGTTGGCGCACCATCATCCGGAGAGACCTCTCTCTTGGAACCATTGCGAGACAAACTCGCGCAGGACGTGTTCGGCGAAGCGGCTTTGCCACCTATTTCAGACGGCAGCGGTTCGGATCGCCGCATGATGTCGGAAGCAGGTCGGCTATTGACCGGCGCCGGTTACGCCATCAAGGACGGCAAACGCTATACCCCTTCCGGCGAGATTTTCGCCGTCGAATTCCTGATCCAGGATCCGTCGAGTGAGCGCATTCTCGGTGGTTTCGTCCGCAATCTCGAACGTCTGGGCATTGCGGCCAGCGTGCGCATCGTTGATGAAGCACAATATCAGCGGCGCATGAAATCTTTCGACTACGACATGATCGGTTCGCGATTTTCGATGCAAATGACGCCGGGGCCAGAGCTGCAGAATTTCTTCGGCAGCGCGGCTGCGGCGTCCGAAGGCAGCTATAATCTTGCCGGCATCAAAGATCCCGTGATCGATCAACTGATCCAACGTGTGGCGACGGCTGAAAGCCGGGCCCAGCTACAAACGGCGGGTCGAGCGCTCGATCGTGTGCTCCGCGCCGGGCATTATTGGGTGCCCAACTGGTATAAGGCCGCTCACACGATCGCCTTCTGGGATAAATTCAACTGGCCGGACAAACAACCCCCGTTCGATACCGGCGTCATTGATACCTGGTGGTATGACAAGGAAAAAGCAGCCAAACTCGTGACCAACTGATTTATGCCCTCCAACCCTTGCGAGCGACCCGACGATGGCCGCCTACCTTCTGAAGCGCTTCTTGCTGATCTTTCCGACCTTGCTCGGCATCATGACGATCAGCTTTATAATAATTCAATTCGCACCGGGGGGGCCCATCGAGCGGATCATCGCCCAAGTGCAGGGCACAGAGGTTTCGGCCGGCGACCGGGTCGGTGGCGGGGGTGGCGACGGCTTGGGCGGTCGTAACAACGCCTCCGCAATCGGCGCTGAAAGTTCCAAATATCGTGGTGCGCAGGGCCTTGATCCCGCGTTCATCAAGAGCCTCGAAAAACAATTCGGCTTCGATAAGCCTGCCCACGAGCGCTACTTCCTGATGCTCAAGAACTATGCCGTCTTCGATTTCGGCAAAAGCTACTTTCGCGACGTCTCCGTTCTCCAATTGATCCGCGAAAAGATGCCGGTCTCGATCTCGCTGGGGATCTGGATGACGATCGCAACTTATCTCTTGTCAATTCCGCTCGGCATCCGCAAAGCAGTCCACGATGGGGAAAAGTTCGATACCTGGACCTCGGGTGTCTTGGTCGTCGGATATGCGCTGCCGGGCTTTCTGGTCGGCGTGCTGCTGCTGGTGGTGTTTGCCGGCGGATCGTTCTTTCAGTGGTTTCCACTGCGCGGACTGACGTCCGATGGATGGGCCAATTTATCGTGGTTCGGCAAGGCCAAAGACTATGCCTGGCACTTGGTTTTGCCGCTGACCGCGCTAGCGTTGGGTTCCTTTACAACAATGACGTTCCTGACCAAGAACGCTTTCCTTGACGAAATTCGCAAACAATACGTTATCACTGCAAGGGCCAAGGGCTTGACGGACAGGCGCGTTCTGTATGGCCACGTGTTCCGCAATGCCATGCTGCTGGTCATTGCTGGATTTCCCGGCGCCTTCGTCAGCGCATTCTTCTCCGGTTCGCTATTGATCGAAAAAATCTTCTCGCTCGACGGGTTGGGATTTCTCGGATGGGACAGTCTGATCAACCGCGACTATCCCGTTACATTTGCGACCCTCTACATTTTCTCGCTGATGGGCCTGCTGGTGAAATTACTGTCTGATTTCATTTGCACTCTGATCGATCCACGCATCGACTTTGAGAGCAGGGAGATCTGAACGTGGATATCCAGGACGCGCCGCTGCCCCGAATCGATTTCCCCGATCCCGCCGAGCCCATCGGGCGATACGTGGAGAAAGGTCCGACACGGGCGCGTCGACGTTGGCTTGAGCTCAGCCCGATCAACCGCCGCCGCTGGTCGAATTTCAAGAGCAACCGGCGCGGCTTCTACAGTCTCATTCTCTTCTGCACGATGTTCGGTTTGAGCCTGTTCGCCGAGCTACTCGCCAACGACAAGCCGATTTTCGCCTCCTACAAAGGCGAATGGCTGATGCCGGTATTCGTCAACTATCCGGAAGAAAAATTCGGCGGCTTTCTCGCCGTGACCGACTACAAGGATCCGGTGATTCTCGATGAGATCAACGCGCACGGCTGGATGATCTGGCCGCCCATCCGCTACGCCTACAATTCGATCAACAAGGATACGCCGCACACCAAATCATCGAGTGGGTCGTGTCTGGCATTTCCCGATCCGCCGCCGTGGTCCACCAGCGCGGCGTTATGCGATGCGCCCGCTGAACAGTTGGCTCGTTTCCGGGAAATGGGCAATCGCAATTGGCTCGGTACAGATGATCAGGGCCGCGATGTGTTGGCGCGCCTCATCTACGGCTTCCGCATCTCCGTCCTATTCGGACTGATCCTGACAACTCTATCGACGATCCTCGGCGTTACTGCCGGCGCCGTGCAAGGCTACTTCGGCGGCAAGGTCGATATCGTGTTCCAGCGCTTCATGGAAATATGGTCATCGATCCCGACGCTGTACGTTTTGATCATCATTTCGTCGGTACTGCCGTCGGGATTCTGGGTATTGCTCGGCATCCTCGTGCTATTTGAGTGGGTGCACCTGGTCAATCTCGTGCGTGCCGAATTCCTGCGCGGGCGCAATCTCGAATACGTGACCGCGGCGCGGGCGCTTGGACTCTCCAACGTCAAGATCATGTACAAGCACATTCTGCCGAACGCCGCGATCGCGACGCTGACGTTCGTGCCGTTCATGCTGTCCGGCGCCATCACAGCTTTGACGTCGCTGGACTTCCTCGGGCTTGGTCTGCCGCCGGGGTCGCCGTCGCTGGGTGAGCTCGCGCAGCAAGCCTACGGCAATCTCCAGGCACCTTGGCTGGGCTTGGCTGCGTTCCTGTCGATCGCCTCGCTGTTGAGCCTGCTGATCTTCATCGGTGAAGGTGTGCGCGATGCGCTCGATCCAAGAAAGACGTTCCGATGAACGACGACGCGACCATCAAGATCAACCCGGCCAAAAAGGCCGCGATCCAGCGTGAAGCCAACACGCTCGTGCGGGTGCGCGATCTGCAGGTGGCGTTCGGCCATGGCGCGCGGCAGTCGATTGCGGTCAAGGGCGTGAGCTTCTCGATCGGCAAGGGAGAGACGGTCGCATTGGTCGGCGAAAGCGGTTCGGGCAAGACCGTTTCGGCCATGTCGATATTGAAGCTGCTGCCCTACCCCGCCGCATCGCATCCACGTGGGGAAATTTTCTTCGAAGGCACGGATCTGCTGCATGCCACCGAGCCGGTCATGCGCGAGATCCGCGGCGGCCGCATCTCCGTCATCTTCCAGGAGCCGATGACCTCGCTGAACCCGCTGCAGACGATCGAAACGCAGGTGACGGAAATCGTTAAACTGCACCAAGGCCTCGATGATGCCGCGGCGCGCACGCGGATGCTCAAGCTACTTAGACGGGTCGGCATCCCCGAGCCGGAAAAGCGGTTGAGCGCATATCCGCATCAACTATCCGGCGGTCAACGGCAGCGCGTGATGATTGCGATGGCGCTGGCAAACGAGCCTGATCTGTTGATCGCTGACGAGCCAACGACGGCGCTCGACGTGACGATCCAGGCACAAATCCTGGAACTGCTCGCCGAGTTGAAGGCCGAAACCGGCATGGCGATGTTGTTGATCACCCACGATCTCAACATCGTGCGAAAACTGGCGGAACGCGTCTACGTCATGCGCGACGGCGAAATTGTCGAGACCGGGGCAACCGAACAAATCTTCTCGACGCCGAAGCACGACTACACGCGTATGCTCATCTCGTCGGAACCGAAGGGCAAACCGCCGAAACCTCAGCCGCAAGCGCCTGTCATGGTCGAGACCGACGACCTCAAGGTGTGGTTCCCCATCAAGCACGGCGTACTGCGCAAAACCGTCGACTACATCAAGGCCGTCGATGGTATTTCGTTCAAACTGCGCCAGGGTGAGACGATCGGAGTCGTCGGCGAATCGGGCTCCGGCAAAACTACGCTTGGGCTTGCGATCCTGCGGTTGATTGCGTCCAAGGGTCCCATCCTCTACATGGGCCGCCGACTTGACGGTCTCGACAGCCGCGCCATGCGACCGCTGCGTCGCGACATGCAGATTGTGTTCCAGGATCCTTACGGCGCGTTGTCGCCGCGCCTCTCGATCGGCCAGATCATTGAAGAAGGTCTGACCATCCAATATCCCAATCTCGATGCAGACACGCGCCGCGAACGCGTCGCCAAGGCACTCGAGACCGTCGGTCTGCCCGGCGGTGCGCAGGATCGCTACCCGCACGAATTTTCCGGCGGCCAGCGGCAACGGATTGCCATTGCGCGCGCCATGGTGCTGGAGCCGAAATTTGTGATGCTCGACGAGCCCACGAGCGCGCTCGATCGCAGCGTGCAGGCGCAAATCGTCGATCTGTTGCGTGATCTGCAACAAGCGCGCGACTTGTCCTATCTGTTTATCAGCCATGATCTGCGGGTCGTGCGAGCGCTCGCCAACTATGTGATCGTCATGAAGAGCGGGCGCATCGTCGAGCAGGGCCCGGCCGACGCCATCTTCGATCATCCGCAAGAGGCTTATACGAAAGCGTTGCTCGCGGCCGCGTTCGATCTGAAGGCAGTGCAACGCCAGGCGGTGTCGTCGTGACGCTGTTGCTGGCGATAAACAGTGTCGGCGACGGTTGGTCACTCGAGTGTTGGCGCGACCGCTTCAAGGCGGCACTCCCAGACCATAGGGTCGTTGCCGAGGGTATCGACGATTACGACCCGCGCGACATTACCAATGCAGCCGTCTGGAAACCCGCCCCAGGCCTGCTGGCGCGTTTGCCGGAACTGCAAGTCATCTTCAACCTCGGAGCTGGTGTCGACGCGCTGCTGGCGGACGCAACGCTGCCTTCAGTTCCGTTGGTGCGCGCCGTCAATGCCGACCTGACCCGGCGCATGACCGAATATGTTACGTTGCATGTTCTGCTGCACCATCGACGGCTGCCGATGCTGCAACGCGCGCAAGCCGCCAAGCAGTGGCTGCCAAAAAACCAGTGGGCGGCAAGTGCTGTTCGCGTCGGCATTCTCGGTTTCGGTACGCTGGGACGGGACGCGGCTGAAGTGCTCACGCGCATTGGTTTTCAAGTGGCAGGCTGGAGCCGTGCACCTCGGCCGTTGGCTGGCGTGGACGTCTATGCGGGTGTGGCTGAACTTGGCGCGTTCCTCGGTCGCACCGATATTCTCGTCGCTCTCTTGCCGTTGACACCTGAAACACGCGGCATTCTCAACCGCGAACTTTTTTCGCAACTTGCGCGCGACGGCGTGCTCGGTGCGCCCGTCCTGATCAATGCCGGGCGCGGCGGCTTGCACGTTGAGGCCGATATTTTTGCTGCCCTCGACACTGGCTGCCTCAGCGCCGCATCGTTGGATGTCTTCGAAACCGAACCGCTGCCCGCCGTGTCGCGACTTTGGTCGCATCCATCTGTGATCGTCACGCCGCACAACGCCGCCGACAGTGACGCCGATGCGATCGCGGTCGACGTCGCCGGTCAAATCGTCGCCTATGGAAAAGGTTTGCCGCTACGCAACATCGTCGACCGCAAACGCGGCTATTGATGGGCTGAATCAAATGCCGGGAAATGCGGGTCGGGCTCGGTCTGGTGGGAAAACCTTGTCGCTCCCCTTGATCCCTGCGGCCAAGCGGTCTACCAGCCGACATGGGCGATTGAACTGAGCATCGAGCGGTACGCGACTGAAGCGAGCCGGAAATTCGCTTGATGATAAGGACGGGGGCAAATGCAACCACAGGACGTTTATAATCGCGCGTTCGACGCGACGACGGCGGCAATGGATCGTTGGATCGAGACCATCAAGGACGTCGCGCACGTCGAGCGCGAACAGACAAACAACTATTGGCGATTGCGCGTGCGTCCGTTCGAGCCCAATTCATGCGCGGCAGAGTTGATGTTGTCGCGCAGCCAGACGTTCGACCTTGAGATCGCGACGGAAGGCTTGTCGTCCCAACCGGTCACCGATCTCAGCTTGTTTCAACCGCTGCTGCAAGCCATCGCCGAGGGCCGCGCCGTCAAGCGAAACTGGTCGGCGAGTGCAACCGGTGTTGAACTGATGCGCGAAATCATCGTCCGGCTGACCGACGGCCGTGAATGGTCCATGCGGCGGATGGTGAGCGCGGGCACCGCCGCCACCGAGACCTCGGCATTGGCAAATGACCGCGTGTTCGTGGCGTACCGTCGTGGCTAGGTCGCCGTCTCAAAGTGCCGACCGCACTATCTGTTTGGATCGAACAATGCCGCGCCGAACGGCCGCTCGGGCTCACGACTACTGCGAGCATGCCGACTGGGCAAGCCAGCCGCCACCTCATCGAACGCTAACGCAAAATCGATCGAACCCGCTTTTTGCAAGGCGGATTGCATGCGCTCGTCCAGTGCCGCCAACAACTGCGCTCCGACTTTCTCACGCACTACCGAATTGCGGTAGTATGCCGCTTCAGCGAAAAAATTGGCCGTCGGCACTGTCCGTCCAACCGGTTGCATCATTTCCAACCCTGTGCGCGGGCCAGCAAGATTCATCAACTCAAGTTCTGCGCCCGTCAGCGAGCTCCGCCCGGCTTCCTTGGCCGCGGTCTCCAACAGCCCCTTGAGCTTGAGGACTTGCAGCCATGGTCCGATATCGGCGTCAAGGTTGATGGCGTGAATCCCCTGCCCGGCTGGCGTCTGTGCGAATTTGACTTGATCCTTCCACTCGTTCGGCACGCTACGTGCTTCGCGTAGCATCGCGCGCAGCACTGTCGCCTTATTCAGCTGCGCCGGCGATCCCACGGCTTCCAGTCGGGCCACGAAACGATCGCCGTGCTTGACCAGTTCGTTGATGGAGTTCGCCCCCAGCAACTGCGCATAACCGATTGCCGATGAAATCGGACGACCTTGCCGGCTATCTGGATCAATGCCGGCTTGCATATCGTAGGTGCCGCGCCCGCCGGTTTCGAGGGCGTAGACACGCACAACTTGATCTTTGCTCAATCCGGCAGCAAGGGCGTCGGCAGCATAGCGCCGTTTGAATTCGTGTTCGGTTGTCCGTTCCGGCGCAAAGTTAAACGTCGCGCGCGCATTTTCGACAAAATCAGTCAGCGCCGGCATCGGTTTGTCGGGCTCGCCGATAGGTTTGCTCTGGGCGACAATCGTTGCAATTTCGGACGGCAGCTGCGGCCCAGTATACTTCGGCGGCTGTTCGAGCACGTAGTCGTCGAGCGTATAGGGCAGGCGGCTGGAGAATTTACGCCGGCGGTGATCGCGTCGTTCGTCGACCAGCGTCCAATAGACCTGTTGCTGCCGCTCAAAGTCGGCGCGACTGACCAGATAGGTGCGATAGGCCAACAATTGCGGTTCGCTTAGACGGGCTGCGATCTCGGGTGCGATCGTCACGGCGCGCACCGGGGACATCGATGCGGCGCCGAAAACCATGGCAAACACCGCTATCGTCAGTCGCGCGTCTGGCCTGCCGAACGCACGCTTAAAGTGCCTGTTTGAAGCAACGATCACATTCTCTCCCGAGCCGACCCGAGCCGGACAGACAACTGCCGCGCAAGACATCACGTCACCCGGCCATCAGATCATGGAATTCGTAAGGCCAAAGTTAATTCTATCCGGCCGAAAAGAGGTTGTGGCAGTTTTACTGTTCGGAAACGCTTCCAGAGCACACGGCTCGATCCCAACGCACGGGCGGGGCGCAGAGTGCCTGCCGATTTTAGCGAATTGCATCGAGCCGAAATTGCGCATCCGGCATGCCGGCACGCATCGCCGCTTCGTACAGTAATCGGGCATAGGCAGGACTCGCCTCGACTTTTTGAGCATTCCACGACGCCAGCAGATTGGGATCGTAGGTTTCGGCAAGAGCGAACAATGCTCGGGCGTCGCCGCTCGCTGCCGTATCAGACAGGATTGCGCGAGCGGCGAGCACATCGCCCTCAGCAATGAACCGCTCTGCAACAGCCAGTATCTGCGCCGTCGTAACTAAGGCGCGCGCATTGCGCTCGACAACGGGTGGCGGCGTTGGGATGATCGGGCCCAAGGTCGATGCCATCGGCGGCAGGCGGACCGAGGTGACCGCCGCAGTCGTTGTGCGCTGATCGGATTGCGATTTTCCGCCGAACGCGCCAAGCCAGAACAGCAGGGCACCCCCGGTGAGGAGGCACGCCGCAGCGCCACCGCGAATGATGAGCGCGGTCCGCTCCTTGCGTGCGGCTTCGGCGATTTCGTCGGCCTGCTTATACCAGGCCGAAGGCAGTCGACCTGTCTCACGGGCTTTGTCGGCATCTCCGGCTTTATCCATGCCTGCCCTGCGGCCTGTCGCCGATCGTGTCGTAACCTCAGTGCTGGCGCGTTGGCCGGGCGCCAACAACGCCCGATCACGCGATGCCGCATTCGGCGTTTCGAGGATGCTTGCCAGATCGAATTGAGCGACCGCTGCATGCGCACTCAGGGGCGGCTGCATTTCGACGTTTGTTCGCGTCGGCGCACGCGTGCCCTTGTCCCGGGTCATGCGACTCAATTGCAATCGCTCAGTTGGTGGATTGTCTTTCGGTCGCTCGCTATCGTTCATCAAGCACGTTCCCCCTTACGCATACACCACTTTTGCCCGTCCCCCTTCAGGATAGAGCCTTAAGCCTGCACCCAGATGCCATCGCCGACAAAAACGGCTCGAAACCCGCTGAAATTATGGCAATGTCGGATGGACAAGTGACATCGTCCTTTGCCAAGTTGGCGGAAGGACAGGCGATTCATGCCGCGCAACGGGTCAACGGATCTATGGCGGAACAAAGACAATTTCTTCGCGGATCATCATATGAAACCGGCGGTATCACTGGCTATAACACCTGCCGAAAACTGGCTTCAATCCGAGCGCACCGATATTGATTCCGAGTTATCGCACCCTGTCTCCATCACTCGGCCGCCATGCCAATCCATTCCGTTAATTTTTTGCTCGCCCCACTCCGGACGCGTCTATACACGCGCATTTCTAGCGGCATCGCGCCTTGATGCGCTTACCCTCCGCCGCAGTGAAGATGCTTTCGTTGATGACTTGTTCGCGACGGCTGCGACCCATGGCGCGCCCCTTTTGGCTGCCAACTTTCCCCGCGCGTATCTGGACGTCAATCGCGAGCATAACGAACTTGATCCGCGGCTGATTGAAGGTGCCTTGCCGCAGGGCGCGAATACGCAGTCGGCGCGGGTCGCAGGCGGATTGGGCACTATTCCTCGCCTTGTTGCCGACGGCGAAGACATATATCCAGGTCGCCTCCCAGTGGATGTCGCGCTATTGCGGATCGACCGCTTGTACCACCCCTTTCACGCAGCTTTGGCAGGACTGATTGCTGATGCCTACCGACAATTTGGAGTGGTTGTGTTGGTCGATTGCCATTCGATGCCATCAGCTACAAGCGGACCAGCGCCATCGAACCGCCCGCAATTTGTGATCGGTGATCGGTTCGGCACTTCGTGTGCGCCGGAGCTGACACGCACCGTTACGCGGATGCTGTCGAAAGCGGGATGCGATGTGCAGACCAACAAACCGTACGCTGGCGGCTTCATCACCGAACACTATGGCCGACCGCATAAGCGCATCCATGCTATCCAGATAGAAATCAATCGTGCGTTGTATCTGGACGAAAATACATTGCAGCGCAGCGCGAATTTTTCGGCCTGTGCTGAAATTGTGGATGGTCTGATCCGGACTATCGCCGCTACTGCTGAAGCTTGGCGTGGGCCCTATCGCGTGGCCGCTGAATAATCCTGAAATATTGGATGATCAGGAAAAAAAAGGCCGTTCGCAAAACGAACGGCCCAAGTCTAGGGAGGAAACGCCCAAGGAGGGCTAGTTGCGGTGAACCAAATCACCCACAACCTGTCTTGAGATTATGCTGCATCGCACAAGAGCGCAACTATTAATTCATATTTCTCCCATCCATTTTGGACCGCAGGCGCGGTCGTGACAACACTTCTGATTTGAGACTGCTTTGACACGAACGATGTTCGCATGCCGAAATAAGTGTTGAATTCAAACAATAAATAGAAATCCTGATTGAGAGGCAGGGTGATTTGACAGCTCGCCGCAACCAGTTCCATACGTGCACCGTTCATTTTCACAACGTTGCAATGCACAAAACGCAGAGGTGAGTAACGCTCCCGGATGACGATGCGACGCGATCACGGCCTGCAAAAGCTTTTGCTGCGCAGCTCAACTGAGGTATCGTTTGGACAGGGACCGCTGTTATAATGCCGTTGCCGCTGGAGCTGCGCCATGTACACCCAAGCACTCAATGAAAAGGCACCTTCGCGCGATGCTAACGCACCCCCCGAGGACGCGAAAATGCTGGCGCGCTTTCAAGCTGTTGTCGACGCGGAAGACAAGATTGAACCGAATGACTGGATGCCGCCGTCTTACCGCCGGACCTTGCAACGACAGATTTCCCAGCACGCCCATTCTGAAGTGATCGGAATGCAGCCGGAGGGGAATTGGCTGACCCGTGCCCCATCGCTCAAGCGCAAAGCAACTTTGCTCGCCAAAATCCAGGACGAAGCCGGTCACGGCCTTTATCTCTATTCCGCTGCAGAAACGCTCGGCATGAGCCGCGAGGAATACTACGAGCAACTGTTGAGTGGTCGCGCCAAATACTCTTCCATCTTCAATTATCCGACGCTGACCTGGGCCGACATGGGCGTCATCGGTTGGCTGGTCGACGGCGCGGCCATCATGAACCAGATTCCGCTGTGCCGGTGCAGCTATGGCCCCTATGCCCGCGCCATGATCCGCATCTGCAAGGAGGAAAGCTTCCATCAGCGTCAGGGCTACGAAATCATGGTCACGCTCAGCCGTGGCTCGCCGGCGCAGAAAGCAATGGCGCAGGAAGCGCTCAACCGCTTCTGGTGGCCCGTGCTGATGATGTTTGGCCCTTCCGACAAGGAGAGCATGCATTCCGCGGACAGCACCAAATGGAAGATAAAGCGGTTTTCCAATGATGAATTGCGGCAGAAATTCATCGACGCGACCATTCCGCAGGGGCAGCACCTCGGCCTGACTTTCCCTGATCCGAACCTCAAATTCAATGACGCGACCGGTCATTGGGACTATGGCGAGATCGATTGGAGCGAGTTCAGACGCGTCCTTGCGGGCGACGGTCCCTGCAATCGCCAGCGCATGAAGGCTCGGCAAGCTGCGGAAGCCAACGGTGCCTGGGTCCGCGAGGCGGCGCGCGCGCACGCAGAAAAGCGTCGCCAGCGATCCGCTGCTGCAAAGATCGCCGCTGAATGAAGGTGCACCTCAACTTCCAGTTAAGAATGCCAGGCCTCCTCCTCGGATCGAATGCTTGACCATGACTGAAACTGCCACCCCACTATGGGAAGTCTTCATACGCAGTCGTTCGGGATTGCCGCATAAGCACTGCGGATCGGTGCATGCCGCCGATGCCACCCTCGCACTGCAGGCGGCGCGCGACGTTTATACACGGCGCGGCGAAAGTGTGTCGCTTTGGGTTGTTCCGTCTGCCGAAATCGTTGCGTCGGACCCAGACGACAAGGGCGAATTATTCGAGCCGACGGGCACGAAGATTTATCGCCATCCGACATTTTATATCGTCCCCGACGATGTCGGACATATGTGACAGCTATGACCGAACGCCAGTCGCTGTTTGACTACACTCTCGCCCTCGGGGATGACGCGCTCGTGCTCGGACACCGGTTGTCGGAATGGAGCGGGCAGGCGCCGTCGCTGGAAGAAGACATCGCGCTCTCGAACCTGGGCCTCGATCTGATCGGGCAGGCACGCCTGTTCTACGCCTATGCGGTCGAACTTGAAGGCAAAGGGCGTACCGAGGACGATCTCGCTTATTTTCGCGATGCCGCAGGATTTCGTAATCTGCTGATCGTCGAGCTTGAGGTCGGCGACTTTGCACAGACGATGGCGCGCCAGCTGTTGTATGCGGCGTTTCTGCATCCTTATTATGAACGACTGATCCAGTCGAAAAACGCGCGTCTTGCCGAAATCGCGGCCAAGGCCGTGAAGGAAATGGCCTACCATGTGCGTCACTCCGCCGAATGGATGATCCGGCTCGGCGACGGCACGAGCGAAAGCAAACGCCGCTCTGAAGACGCGCTCGATTATCTTTGGGGCTTTACCGGCGAGATGTTCGAAATGTCTGCCGGCGAGAATGAGCTGATGGCGGCCGGGATAGTTCCGGATCGAGCTGCGATCATGCCCAAATGGACCGCCACGCTCGATCATGTCTGGCGCGAAGCCACGTTGTCGCAACCAAAGGCGCGGGCGATGCAATCCGGCGGCCGCATGGGTCGCCATTCCGAATTGCTCGATCATATGCTCGCCGAAATGCAGGTTCTCGCACGTCAGCACCCGGGGGCGACATGGTGAACCTCGCCATACCCGCCACTGGCGCTGATGAAGATCTCGCGCGCGCTTATGCAGTTGCTGCAGCCGTCGAGGATCCAGAAATCCCGGTATTGACGCTGGCCGATCTCGGCGTGTTGCGCAGCGTAAGACTGCGTGACGACAAAATCGTGGTCAGCCTGACGCCCACCTATACGGGTTGCCCGGCAACGGCAGCTATTCAACTCGCCGTGGAAATCGCGTTGCTGGAGGCGGGCTTGCCGCAGGCCTGCGTCGAAACAGTGTTGTCGCCGGCCTGGACGACCGACGATATTACGGACGAAGGTCGCACGAAGTTGACAGCCTACGGTATCGCGCCGCCGGGCAAACGGGGGCCTGCGGGATTATTTGCCGACGAGGCCGTCGAATGTCCCCGATGCGGGTCGCATACCACAACGCGCATCTCCGAATTCGGCTCGACGCCCTGCAAGGCGCACTGGCGATGCGACTCCTGCCTGGAGCCTTTTGACTATTTCAAGTGCCACCGGTGATCATGTCCGAAACCTTTCATCGTCTCGCAATCGCATCGGTCAGGCAAATGCCCGGCGACGCCGTCGAGCTTACTTTCGCTGTGCCGTCGGAATTGGCTGCGCAGTTTGCCTACAAACCCGGCCAACACGTACCTATCCGTGCCACCGTCGACGGCGTCGAATTGCGTCGTACCTATTCCATTTGCTCGGGTCGCGACGGCCCGTTGCGCGTGGGCATTAAACGGGTGCCTGGCGGTGCCTTTTCCACCTGGGCGAACTCTCATCTCAAACCCGGCGAAACACTGGAAATTGCGCCCCCGCAGGGCCGTTTTGTTTTACCCACCAGCAGCGGCGCTGCGCGCCATCTGCTGATGTTGGCTGCAGGTTCGGGCATCACGCCGATTTTGAGCCTGATCAACGACACACTGCAACACGAGCCGTTAACCCGCGTTACGCTCGCCTACGGCAATCGCTCGCCGGATACCGCAATGTTTCTCGAAGAGCTCGAGGACTTAAAAGACCGCCATACTGCACGATTTGATATCATCCATGTCCACTCCGGCGTCGGCGTTGCCGATATGGAGTTGCTGCAAGGTCGCATAACAGGGGAAAAACTGAAGGCGCTTGCCGCAGAGCTTATCGATGTCGGAAGCATCGATCGTGCCTTTCTTTGCGGCCCCGGCAACTTCATCAAAGAAACCCGCAATGCGCTGTTCGAGCTGGGGCTTGCGCGCGACAAAGTTCATCACGAATTTTTCGCCGGCAGAACGGGCGTGGCAGACGCTGGGAGTGCTCGCGCGCCTGTGATTATTCCAACGCAAGCCGGCGACACGATCCAAGCCATCGCGATCCTCGACGGACAGCGTTATCAGTTCCCCTTGCAGCGCGGCCAACACGTCCTCGATGCCGCACTCAAAGCCGGCATCAAGGCGCCCTACTCATGCACGGGCGGCATGTGTTCGACGTGTCGGGCTCGTGTTATCGAGGGCGCGGTGGCGATGACCGTCAACTACAGCCTGGAAGATTGGGAGCTCAAACGCGGCTTCGTGTTGACCTGCCAATCCAAAGCCACGACCAGCACACTCGTCATCGACTACGACGCCATGTGAGCCGGCACACGCGCTGCAACGCCAAAAGCCCGTGCCGCGTGGCGGGGCGGTGAATGCACCATCTTCCGCATGGAACTAAACGACAGTGCATCGCCGAGCATCAGGCCCCAGCATAGTGCCAGCAGCAATTGGAAATGACGCCAGTGATCCAAATCGATCACGAAACCTTCCAGCGCATGCGCAACGAATGCCGCATAGACCACCAGAAACAAGCTTTGTGTTTCTGACCGCATCAACGCGTGCCTAGCACCAAGAACGCAAGTTGCCGTGGTGATGAGCGCAAAAATCAATCCGCCCAACCAGCCGGCATTCATGAACATCGACAGGTACACGTTGTGAGCTTCTTCCATGTGGTAGAACCCGTCGAACTGCTGCGCGCCGAGCCCGAACGGATGCGACAGGATCAAACGCTTGGCTTTAACCTGCCCACCGAAGCGCCCTTCCGGCCCCTCATCGTAGCTTTGTGACAACGTCGCACGCTCGCTCAGCAGGTCGGCGACGACATCGAATTGCAACGCTACGAATACCAGCAACGCCCCGGCGACAGCCGCGCCGCCAACTCCGAAGACAATACGCATCCGTTGGTGCGCGCTGCCGGCCGTCAGATAGGAGAAATACGCGAAGATCGCCGTCGCCATTGCGAGTCCGAACCACGCGCCGCGGCTGAAGCTCAACAATACCCCGAGCACCAGCAGCAGAAGCGCGCAAGCAGCCACTGCCTTGCGCTTGCCAGTCGCCAACAGTAGCAGATGGATCAAATAAACCGCCGGCAGGATCAATGACGCTCCGAATACGTTCGGATCCTTGAAGGTGCCGGAGACGCGACCGTATAGTGTGAATAGATCGTAGGCATCGGGGAAAAGCCGCAGGTAACCTGCCAGTCCGGCACCGGCGGCAACAACGCCGGCGGCTACCGCGCCGCTGCAGATAAGCCGAGCGTGACGCTCTGGTGACTTGGCGACAAAAGCCGCCAGCAGCAGGGAAATTAGCGTGAGGAACAGCGTCACGGCCGTATGCGTTAGCGCTCGCGTTGTATCGATCGCGGCCAGGATCGCAAAAAAAGCGCTCCCGACCGGGACCAGCGTCAGTGCAATGTAGGCGATCATGCCGCGGCTGGCGCGCACCAAGCCCAGCGCCGGCAACAGGATGAGTAGGCCCAGCGCACACACGTCGAACGGAGCCGGCTCGGTAAAGACGATCGCACCCGACGCGACCGTCAGCCATACCAACGCAAGCGCGATGCGATGCGAGGCACTGGTGTTTTGCTGAGCGACTTCCATGCTCAATACGCATTCTCGGTCTTGAGCAGAGCGACCGGCGTTTTCACGAGTATGCAGACGTCTGACCAGAGCGACCAGTTTTCAATATAGGCAAGATCGAACTCGACGCGCTTGCGGATTTTCTCAGCCGTATCGGTTTCGCCGCGCCAGCCGTTGATCTGGGCCCAACCGGTGATCCCCGGTTTGACTTTATGGCGCGCAAAATAACCATCGACGACGTCAGGATACAGGCGATCGGCAGCTTTTGCTTGCACCGCGTGCGGGCGTGGGCCGACCAACGACAGCGTGCCGCCGAGAACGTTGAATAACTGCGGCAACTCATCGAGGCTGGTCTTGCGGATGATGCGCCCAACGCAGGTGACTCGCGGATCATCTTTCGTCACCAGCCTTGAGGCCGACGCATCGGCGCGATCGGTATACATCGAGCGGAATTTGAAGACCTCGATCAGCTCGTTATTGAAACCGTAGCGCTTCTGACGGAAAATGACCGGGCCCTTGCTTTCGTACTTTACCAATGCGGCGACCACGACCATCACCGGCGTCAGAAAAACGACAGCCATCGTCGCTACGATTTTGTCGAACGCCCATTTGAGGCAGGCATTCCATCCCGAAATCGGCCGCTGACTAAGATCGATGACCGGCACCGAGCCGATGTAGGTGTAAGCGCTCTTGTGGAAACGCAACTTCGAGGCCGTTGCCGCCAACCGCACGTCGATAGGTAACTCTGCAAAACGCTCCATCAGCATATTGACACGCGCTTCGGCGGACAGCGGCATGGACATGATCAGCATGTCGACGCGCCCGCTGCGGGTAAATTTTTTCAAGGCATCTATATTGCCGAGGCAGGGAACGTCGGCGATGGATGCTGGCGCGCGCGCGTCACCGCGGTCATCGAACACGGCGCAAATCCGCACATCCGAATTGGCATCGGCACGCAGCTGGTCGATGAGATCTTCGCTGGATCCGCCGCTGCCGTAAACGATGGCATTGCGCGTGAGGTAACCGGCATTGCGTGCAACGTGCGTCGCCAAAGCCAACAACCCACGCGTTATGACAAGGCCCATAAGGCCTAAAAAAAACCACGTGAGCAAATACTGACGGCTCAAATCAGCGTCGAACTTTAAAATCGTCGTGGTGGCTGCGAGTACTGCGATCGCGATCGTCCAAGCCAGCATCACCCGACCGCTATTGCGCTGCGGCGCGCTGAGTGCTGCGGTAGAATAGACGCCCAACGTACTCATAATCGATGTTGCCAGCAGCACCGAGGCCAATGGTGCCAGGAGTGTTGCGCGGCTTCCAGGCAAGGTGCTCAGTTCGACAATGCAAATGCCGAGAGCACTGAGGGCTACGCTTTCCAGTCCACGCGCGAGAACTGAAAACATCTTGGGTGTTACCAGGGCCGAGGTCAGCGAGCGGGCCAGCGATACAACGGCCGCACTGTTAGATGGCTGCGCTTCTGGTCTGTTGTCTGCAACGCTAGTCATGATCTGCATATCCGAGAATGAGGCGTAGTAGATGGTACAGCCTCAGTCGAAGCAGAGATCATGCCAGTTAAGTCAACCGTTAACCTTTAGCGCGCTAGGCAGCCCGTCGCAGCCGCGAGGTGCTGGTGTAAAAACCGGTTATGGCACCGGCCATCGTTGCGACGCTGAATGTCTGGCGAACGGAAGCACGCAGGCTCATCGCTCGCTCCTGAGCCCTGACAGGATGATCAAGCGCATCCATCATGGCGCCCGCGAGCGCTCTCGCATCGCCTGGCGGCAACAGCGGACCGTTCGGCATCGCGATAATCTCCGGAATGCCGCCGACATTGGTCGCCAAGACAGGCAGGCCCGCGGCGACAGCTTCCAGAACAACATAAGGTAGGCTCTCGGCGCGCGATGGCATCAGCATTACACGCCCCATGGCAAACGCCTCGCGCGCGCGCATCGCGCCTGGGAAAGCTACGCGCGCGCCAAGGCCCAGTTCAACCGATTTTCGTTTGAATTGCGCCGCATCCGGTCCATCGCCGACAAACACCGCCGTGGCACGCCGCGTCTGATTAACGATCGCCAAGGCATCGAGCGCAACGTCGACGCCTTTGAGCATGCGCAATTCGCCGACGAAAATAAAATCCGCTGCGTTGTGCCTGGTTTCGACTGGCTTAAACTCACTTGGCAACAGGCCATTTTTGACGACCTTAGTGGCACATTGGGGCGAGCCGATCTGCATCGCATAACGTTGGGCTGCGAATTGGCTCTCAAAAAGAATGCCGTCCGTCCAGATTTCCAGACGTCGCTCAAGCGCGCCGTAGAACTGGCCGGCCAGTGTCGTCGGGGAATAGTGCAAACTGCCGCCATGCGGCGTGTAGAAACAGCGGAGATCACTTCGCGATTTCTGGAGCCCACGCTTAGCTAGGCGTGCGTACGCTCCACCCTTTGCGCCATGACCGTGCAAAATATCGGCGCGCAGATCGCCGGCCAAGGATACGACCTGCCGCCACGCCCGCAGGTCGGCCAGGCCGAGATCGCGCGCCATAGACAACTTATGGAGGCCGAGGCGCAGGACCGGCGCAAACGCCAGCAATTTAGCCTCTGTCAGGCTATCGCCGGTGGCCGCGCAAACGACGCCGACCCGGTGCCCCTGCGCTGCCTGCGCAGTCGCCAAGTCAACCACGTGGCGAAACAACCCGCCGACGGGCGCCCTGAGGCAGTGCAGGATATTAAGCGCCGCCGTCGCGCGGGGCTCACTCGACACATTTACAATCACAGTTGCCTCGCCAATCCGGTCGGCGCGACCGTGCTCAGAACCACCGCTCTTTGACGAAGATGGTGTCCCCCGGACGGACTTCAGCGTCACCCGGCAACTCCAACTTCTCGATGGTGTTTCTTATACGCCGGGTGATCTGAACTTTTCGTTCATTGGCCCGATCAGAATATCCACCGGCGATCGCCACTGCCGCATCGACGGTCAAGCCGCCGGCATAGGGATATTGCCCGGCCGATTTCACTTCGCCGAGAATATAGAAGGGACGGAATTGCTGAATATCGACCGTAACAGAGGGATCACGCACGAATTCTGCCCCGAGACGCGCTCTGATCTGCCCTTCCAGGGCGCGCGTCGTCATCCCACGGGCCTTTAAATTGCCGATCAACGGTACAGATATGAAGCCTTCGTTATCGACCGTATAAATCCTGGACAGGCTCGGCTGCGCATAGACGAACACGCGAAGCTTGTCGCCGCTATCCAGCGTATAGGATCCGGCACGTTCCTGATACGCGACAGCATCGCCATCGATATCGGTCGTTTCCCTCATCGTCAGCGACGACCAACCTGCAATGGCGGTGCCGCCCGATTGGATGATAGGAAGTGGCGCGTCGATCACTACGGTGGTCTCGCCAAAGCCTGCAACGGGCGCGCGGCGCGTGCCGTCTGCGGCGGCGCAGCCGGTCAAGGATATCGATGCCAATGTGATGGCAACCGTCAAACGCGCAAGCATGCGAACGAACCCTAAGAGACAGTTCAGCGTCCCCCAACCTTTAGCGCGCGCGGGTTAAGAAAGGCTTCGCGATTGTCCCGTGTTGAGCCGCTTTAAGCGAATAGCAACTTCCACGCGCTTTAATCGCGCGAAACGAGCTGCGGCCAAACGGAACAGGACACGCGTTAATGTCTTCGATCGCTTCCAATCGTGCGCCCGCTTCGCCCGACAATATCAATCTGGCAATCGTCGGCGGTGCGTTGTTGCGCAAGTTCCCCGCCCTGCTGCTGATCGCCGGCTTGGCCGGTGCGGGCACCGCAGCCGTCCTGTCGACCATGGCGCCCAAGTATCTGTCGCAGGTCCAACTGGAGATTCGCGGCAACGGCAACAACGATTTGGCCGGCCGTCCAGACAAAGAAGCCGTCGGTACACACGTCCGCGGTTTGATGTCGACCGAGCTTGCGTTAAAAATGGCGCAGTCCCTCAACCTCACCAAACGCGCCGATTTCAACAGCGCACTTGAACCTGAAGATCTATATGGCCGGCTTTGGCGCACGATCGGGATCGGCGGCGCGAAAACCGGTGAAACGGATGAAGACCGTTTGATGCAGGCTTATTTCAAATCCGTTCGGGCCTATCAAGTCCGCGACACTCGCAGTGTCATCGTCGACTGCACGACGTCGAACGCCAAGTTCTCGGCTGATTGCGCCAATACCCTGGCGGAACTCTATCGTGACAGTCTGCGCGGCCGCACCGTTACCGAAAATACCGATGTGCGCGCCAAGCTGGAACCGCAGGTTGCCCGTCTCACGCGTGAGGTTGCCGATGCCGAAGCGCTGGCCACCGAATTTCGCGGCAAGGCCAATCTATTCCAAGGCGGGGCGCAAGCAACGCTGCTGAAAGAGCAACAGCTGGGAGAGTTGACCGCGGAGTTAACGCGTGCTGCCACTGCCCGCAGCGATGCCGAGGCGCGAGCGACTGCGGCGCGGGAAATGAGTGCCCGGGGCATCGCTGCGGCCAATCCGGATGTGCAGAAATCGACACTCATTCCGCGCATGGAAGAGCAGCGGATCACGCTGGAACGTCAGATTTCGGAACTCTCGGCTACGTTGTTGCGCGGGCATCCCAGGATGAAACAACTGTCGTCTGAGCTCAGTGGCCTGCAGGCTCAGATCCGCGCGGAAGTCCAGAAAGTGGTCGAAAGCCTCGGCAACGACGCGCGAATTGCTGCCGATCGCGAAAAAGGTGTGAGACTCCGCCTCGATGAAATGAAACGTACTGTGGTATCGTCAGCGCCAGATACAGCGAAGCTTGCGCAACTGGAGAATCAGGCTAAGGCCAAGCGCTCCGAACTCGACCGGCTGCAGCGCCAATACGAGACTGCCGCATCCAGCGCTGGCGCTGCCGTCAGTTCGGTTGAAGTTGAAATTGTTTCGCGGGCCTATGCGTCGAACGAGAAAGTCTTCCCTAAGATCGGCAGCATGGCAGCGCTGGCAGCTTTTGCGGCCTTTATACTTTCATTGGCCATCGTGCTGACGCGGGAACTGGTGCATAGCGCCCGGCCACTAGAAGGGCGCGCGCCAACACCCGTCAAAATCGCCACCGACGCGACGCCTACAATTGCGGTTCCATTGGCCGCCGCAGCAGTACGCGCGCCGATACGCCCTGCAAAAAGACACACCGAGGATGTCGCGGCGGAAATAGCGATGTTGGCACAGTCTACGCGTGGCTTTCGCGTCCTGATGGCGACAAGCGTGGACAACAGCGATGCAGCCAGCGATGCATTGGCACTCGCCCGCGCGCTATCCGTCGGCAAACGCCGCGTGGTATTGGTCGGATGGGCCGGATGCGGCGATACTCTGGCCCACGCCGCAAGCATCGACGCACGCATTGGAACTGTACAATTGCTGGCTGGTGAAAGTTCGCTCGAAGCAACGGCAATCCGCCTGGCGGGCAGCACCCTCGACCTCATTCCGGCGGGAGAGGGCGTTGCAGTTGCAATCGATGGCGACGGCGCCGGCATGGTGCTCGACACGCTCGACGAAATCTACGACATCATCATCGTTTATGCTCAGACATCGATCGCCACCGACCTTTTCGTCGCCATCCAGGGTCGTTTCGACGCCGGCCTCGTGATGTCGGAGAATGCGGACGCGGTGCACGAAAATGGCGAAGGCAGGCCGTTCCTGGGCTTCGAAGTGCCAGATTTTCCGGTACTTGTTTTAACCCGCCCCTTTGCGTCGGACACTTCACGCGAGCCGAAAACCCTCCCGCGGCGCCGGCCTGCTCAAGCCGGCTTAGCAATCTGAGACCAGTGTGTGGACCCTTGTTCGTTAACCAGCGCTTTACCATCTAAAATATTTGACAGTCATCATCCGTGCGGTCAGTGAGTAACGTGCATGCTTCTTGCTTGATTGGGTGACGGCCCGCCAGTCGCGGCGCGGTCGGCCAAATCTCCTTCCAGCAAGAGCGCTGAGCCCATGAGCCGCAGAAGCACCAAATATCTCAAGGCCGCTCTTACCGCATTGCATTACAGTGGTGCCAGTGAACTGCTTTCGCCAATGACCGGTGGGCTTGGCGCCATCTTGATGCTGCACCGGGTCGTGCCCGGCAAGTTTGAAGGTTTCTCACCCAACCGCATCCTTACCATCACCCCCGAATTTCTGGATCAGACGATACGCCAGCTGATCGAGGCCGGGTTCGATATTCTTTCACTCGACGAGGTCGCCGCGCGACTTAAAGAGCCGGCAAAGATCAGCCGACCCTTCGTTGCCTTTACGCTCGATGATGCCTATCGCGACAATCTGGAATATGCCGCTCCGGTATTTCGCCGCTACGGCGTGCCTTACGCCGTCTATGCGCCGACCGACTATATCGACGGCCACGGCGATCTGTGGTGGCTGTCGCTCGAACAGGCTATTGCCAAACTAGGTCATGTCGACTGTGTGATCGATGCTCGCGCCCTATCGTTGCCGTCAGCGACCGTTGCGGAAAAAGACGCGACATACCACTCGATCTACTGGCGGTTGCGCAAAACCGACGAGACTGTCGCACGGACTATCACCGCCGAATTGTGCCGCAAGGCTGGCGTCGATACCCGCCATCTGTGCCGTGATCTCGTACTGGATTGGGACGGGCTACGGCAGCTAGCCGCCGATCCGCTGGTTACGATTGGTGCTCACACGCAACGACATTATGCGTTGTCAAAGCTCGGCGCCGGAGCCGCGCGTCATGAAATGACGGCCAGCATCGCGCGCCTGGAAGCGGAATTGCGGCGCGCGGTGAAACATTTCAGCTATCCGTTTGGCGATGTGTGCAGCGCCGGCCAGCGCGAATTCGATATGGCCAGCGAGCTAGGGCTCACCACCGCAGTTACGACCCGCAAGGGCGTTATCGGCGCTCGTCATGCCGCCTCGCCAACGGCGCTGCCGCGCGTTTCACTGAATGGGGATTATCAGCTCCTTCACTATACGAAGACGCTGCTTTCCGGCGCGCCTTTCGCGTTGTACGACCTCGCCAAGTCGATCCTTCCACGCGCCATAGCCGCATGATCAATTGCGCGGCGTCGAGCGGTCGCCTTTGTACATCCATGAGACGATCAACATCGCAATCGGCACCCAGCCGACGCCGGCCACGACATAAAACATCGTCGCAATGAAGCCGCCGCCTTCCGGCAGCCGACTGGTCGCGAAAGCCATCACCAGCAATGAGTAGACGACAAGCAGCAGCAGCAGGCTGATGGTGCCCGCGAGCTTGCGTACAGGGTTATGCATGGCCATCGGCCGTCATCTCCGATCTTGAAGTCGTGGGATCAACAGGCTGCGCATCAAGGTTCACAGCGCCGCGGACGTTGACGATTGAGCCGCATCGCACGGCTCCCCACAATCTGTGTATAGGATAGGCGCACATAAGTGGAAGTGCGTTGACTGCAGCGTGAGAGCCTTACGATGGCGACGATTGGAAGCATGAAGCGCGCATACACCGATCAATTTGGACACGCCACCGCATCGGCCGATCGCGCGATTTGCATCTGGTTGCTGCTGGTTGCCGCTCTGGTGTTCGCCATGGTCGTCGTGGGCGGAGCCACACGATTGACCGGTTCTGGCCTGTCGATCACCGAATGGCAGCCTTTACTTGGCACGTTGCCGCCCTTGTCGGACGCCGCGTGGCAGGACGCTTTCCGCAAGTATCAGCAGATTCCGCAATATACGATCCTCAACAAGGGCATGTCGCTGGATGCTTTCAAGGGCATCTACTGGTGGGAATGGAGCCATCGCCTGCTCGGCCGCTTTCTCGGTGCGGCATTTGCGATACCGTTCCTATTTTTCCTCATACGAGGGCATGTCCGACGGGGCCTTGCGTGGAAGCTGGGTGGGTTGTTTGTGCTGGGCGGGCTGCAAGGCGCCTTAGGCTGGTTCATGGTCAAGTCCGGGCTGAGTGAGCGCACCGAGGTTAGCCAATATCGACTATCGGCGCATCTGTTGTTGGCTTCCGCGCTGTTGGCGGCGCTGCTGTGGACTGCGTTTGATGTGGGCGCAGATGCGCAGCGTCGTCGCATCCGCCTGCGGACACTGCCCGCCGGCAACAAACTGCTCGGCATGACAATCCTGGCGCTTATTTTCGTCCAGATCGGAGCCGGTGCGTTGGTCGCCGGGTTGAAGGCAGGCCTTGCCTATAACACCTGGCCTTTGATGGACGGCCACGTGTTGCCCTCCGGCCTTGCGGCCATGCATCCCTGGTGGGCGAACCTGTTCGAAAATGCCGCGACTGTGCAGTTCGACCATCGCATCGCGGCCTACCTGCTGGCAGGGTTGGTCGGCTGGCAAACGGTTCGGGTGTTTCCGGTCGCCGACGATGAGCGCGTGCGCCGGTCTGTCGTCGCATTGGCCGCTAGCGTATCATGGCAGATCGTTTTGGGGATCTGGACGCTGGTCTCCCAAGTGCCATTTTACTTAGCGCTTTCACATCAAGCGACGGCCATGCTGGTGCTGACTGCCGCCGTCTGGCATGTCCATACATTGACACGCCACTGATCGCACACCCAGCCATACTGGAGGGAAGTCCGTCGATGCCTCCGCTGCACCTGATTTTTGATCTCGACGACACCCTGTACGCTGAGCGTGACTACGCCATCGGCGGTTTTCGCGCCGCGGCAGCGTGGGCTCAATCAACGTTGGGAGCCACCGTCAGCGTCGATCGCATGCTTGGACTGTTAGACGAGGGGCAGTTGGGCCAGCTATTCGCCACCGTTCTCTGTGAAGCCAAGCCAGATCACAGCGACGACGACGTGAAGAACTTCGTCCGTGCCTACGGCCAGCATGAGCCAAGGTTGCAACTTTTTGCGGACGCCGCCGATGCACTGACCCATTGGCAATCGCGCGCCAAGCTGGGTCTCATCACTGATGGCCACGCGGCCACCCAGCACGCAAAAATCCGCGCACTCGATCTGGCCCCGCGCTTTCGGCACATCATCGCAACGGGCGCCCTCGGCCCAGACCGTGCCTACCACAAGCCGCATCCGCGCGCCTTCGAGCTGATGCAGACATCCTTGGGCCAAGCCGGCGTTGGTTTTGTCTATGTTGGCGACAATCTGTCGAAGGACTTTGTCGCACCGAATGCTTTGGGGTGGAAAAGCATCTGGATCGACAGGCCCTCCCATCGAGCGCAACGCATCCACAAGCACACCACCGCACCTGATGGCGGCGAACCGCACATCACCGTTCACGATCTACGAGAGCTGACCAAAGTACTCGGCTGACCGCAGGGCGCAAGGCACCCCGCTTCGTTGTCGGAGTGCATATTCTTAACGCGAAACCGGTGCCTATTCGCTTGAGAACGTCCGCCCCGCCATCAACAGCGTACGTTGGCCAGGATCGGGCGGAAGCGGCGAGCCATCTCCTCGACGATGCCATCATAGAGATCAGCATCGGCACTCGGATACGTCATGGCCCAGATATCGAGGCGCTTGTTGTTGCAGCTAAAATGCACGCGCTCGTAAAACGTCTCTTTGCCCCTGGTGCCGGACAGCACATACCAGCTCGACGACGTCCGGTTGTAGTCGAATTTCGCGTCTGTATAACTGGCCGCGATTGCCCTTTTCCTGAGGTCGTCGACACTCGCGTTATCGAGGTTAGGGAAGGTGCCTATCTGCAGCACAGCATTGCCATCTGCCGACGTGAAAATACGTCCGGCTCGATCCGGCGTGCGGGACTGCAGCGCGTCCGTTGGATCGCCTTGCTGCTCCGTGAAGATGCCCGATGGATAGTCGAACACCAGCTTCGCATCTTCGCTCAAATAGGTGATCCACCGCTGCTGCGCCGCGGGCGCCGCGGCGACGTGCAACGTACCAATCGGCAGAAGCAGCGCAGCACAAGCCAATGCAACGGCAGCGAATTCTCTAAAAGCTGAGCGACACCGACGTTGCATGGAACAAACCTCCGGGATATGCGAAGATACAATCCCTTAACTGCAATATAGCAAAAACCGAGGACCGCGTGAAGAAGCCGACGCGATCACATTCAAGTGCTAGACGCGTTTGCGCGGACAAAAAGCTGCAGGCAAAGGTACTGCTGCGACCACGAGCGAAATCTATAATTGCAACACCGACGGTGGCCGCTCTGGCGCCCGCTGACGGTGGCATTCACACCGACGACGATGTGAAGCGGGCGATTGCCGCTCTGCGCCGAAAGTGCGCCTACATGCGCGCGGCCCATGATGCCGCCGGGCATCCCCCGCTCAGACGGCGGGCAGGAGGGTTTGACGGGCTTGTGCGCATCATTAACGGTCAGCAACTGTCGGTGGCCAGTGCGGCTGCCATTCATGCTCGCGTGGAGGCGATGCTCAAACCGCTGACGGCCGTGGCAGTGCAGGCGGCGACAGACGCGGCCCTGCGCGACTGCGGACTTTCACGGCCGAAGATCAAGACATTGCGTGCATTATCCAGTGCCGTCGTCGGTGGCCTTTGCCTGGACGCGCTGGCCGACGTGCCTGCGGCAGAAGCCACCGCTCAGCTGACCGCCGTTTCCGGCATCGGCCCGTGGACAGCCGACATCTATCTGATGTTCTGCGTCGGCCATGCCGACGTGTTCGCCGCCGGCGATCTCGCACTGCAGATTGCCGCGCAGAAGGTGATGGGCCTTGAGACACGGCCGACCTCGCGGCAGATGGCCGAAATTGCCGAACGCTGGCGGCCCCACAGAGCTGTCGCCGCCCGGCTGCTCTGGGCCTACTACGCCGTCGCCAAAAAACAGGGCATTTCGGTCCCGGTTTGAGACCGTTTGCGGCAGCCAATGCTTGCTTAGGGCCCACACTTCGCATTACGTGACTTTGCAACTGCATACATGGGAGGCTGCAGCCGATGGCTAAAGGGTATTGGATCGCACATGTCGATGTTACCAATCCAGAAATCTATAAGGAGTATGTCCGTTTAAACGGCATCGCCTTCGCCAAATACGGTGGGAAGTTCCTCATTCGTGGCGGAAAATCCGAGGTGATATCAGGCCACCTGCAGCCGCGCCATGTGGTAATCGAGTTCGCAAGCTTCGAAGTAGCCAAGTCCTGTTACGACAGCCCGGAATACCAGGCCGCCGTGAAGGTCAGGAATGCCGCTTCGGTCGCCGACGTCGTCGTCGTCGAAGGCTACGACGGTTGATAGGGAGACGACTGCATGCACATGTCCATCGCCACCGTGTGCTTGAGCGGCGGACTGGCCGAGAAACTCGAAGCCATTGCCGCCGCTGGTTTCAAAGGTGTCGAGATATTCGAAAACGATCTGCTGTCGTTTAACGGCACGCCATCGGATGTGCGCAAGATGGCAGCGGATCTCAATCTCGAGATCATAACGTTCCAACCGTTCCGTGACTTCGAGGGGCTGCCCCCCGAGCGACGCGCGCGCGCCTTCGCTCGTGCCGAGCGCAAGTTTGACTTAATGGCCGAACTCGGCTGCGATCTACTCCTGGTATGCTCTAACGTTGCGCCAGACTGCCTTGGCGGCATAGACCGGGCAGCGACGGACCTGCGCGAACTTGGCGAGCGGGCGCGAGTGCGCGGCGTGCGGATCGGCTTTGAGGCGCTGGCATGGGGACGTCATATCAACGACTATCGCGATGCCTGGGAAGCGGTGCGGCGGGCCGATCACCAGTCCGTGGGTTTGGTGCTCGATACCTTTCATACTCTGGCGCGCAAGACCGATCTGAGCGCCATGCGTTCGATCCCGCGCGATCGCATCTTCCTCGTGCAGGTTGCGGATGCGCCGGCGATGGACATGGACGTGTTGAGCTGGAGTCGCCATTTCCGCAATTTCCCTGGCCAAGGCGATCTGGCGTTGCTGGATTTCATGGCAGCACTCGATGTCACGGGCTATGACGGCTTGCTGTCGCTGGAGATTTTCAATGATCAGTTCCGCGCGGGTTCGGCGCGCAGTTTGGCCGTCGATGGCCACCGCTCGCTGATCTACATGATGGATCAGTTGCAGTCCCGCATCGGGCGACCCAACACGAACGCTGTCAAATTGCCGCCCCGTTCGCATTGCCTCGGCACCGAGTTCATCGAATTCGCCATCGACGGCGGCAACCTCCCGGAGTTCGAACGCCTGCTGGGCGGATTGGGTTTTTTCAAAGCGGGTCAGCACGTCTCAAAGGCGGTGAGCCGCTGGACGCAGGGCAACATCAATATCGTCCTCAACGCTGATACCGACGGCTTCGCCAACGCCTTCAATATCACGCATGGCACCAGCGTTTGCGCCATCGGCCTGCGCGTGGCGGACGCCAAGGCGACGCTGGAGCGTGCCGAGGGCTTGCTCGATTATCCCTTTCGCCAACCGGTGCGGCCGGGTGAATTGGATATTCCGGCGGTGCGCGGCCTGGGCGGCAGCCTCGTCTATTTCATCGATCCGGCCAGCGATCTCGGCAAGGTCTGGGATATTGAGTTCAAGGCAACGGCGCCCTCGCCTGCAGCCAACGGCGCCGGCCTGACGGTGGTGGATCACATCTCACAATCGATGCACTACGAAGAAATGCTGACGTGGCTGCTGTTCTATACGTCGCTGCTCGAAGTCGGCAAAACGGCCGAACAGGACGTGCTCGATCCCGGCGGTTTGGTAAAAAGTCAGGTTGTGCAGTCGGCCGACGGGGCGCTGCGTATCGTGCTCAACGCCTCCCAATCCAGTCGCACGCAATCATCGCGTTTCCTGTCGGAGGCGTTTGGGTCGGGGGTGCAGCATATCGCGTTCGCGACTGACGATATCTTCAAGACAGCGGCGGCTTTCAAGGCAAGTGGCGTCGCCTTGCTGCCGATCCCGGAAAACTATTACGACGACCTGGAGGCCAAGATCGATCTCGATGCGGCCTTGCTGCAGGAGCTGCAAGCGCACAACGTGCTGTACGATCGAGATGGCAGGAGCGAATACTTTCAAATGTATACGCAAACCTTCGACGAGCGCTTCTTCTTCGAAATCGTCGAGCGGCGCGCGTACACGGGGTTCGGTGCTGCCAATGCGCAAGTTCGCCTGACCGCCCAGGCCCGACAAGCCCGTGCGCCAGGGCTGCCGAGACGCTGAGACGCGACCGTCCGCCGCATGTTTTCGCTGGCGTTCCCCGACAAAGTTCGTGTTCGCGCGATGGGCAGGGTATAATGCCTTGTTCGGACGAACTGGAAACCGACTCGAAGGGCTGATACATCAATGGTACGATTTCTCGAATTTCTAAAGCAAATCATCCATCTCTATCAGATCGTCCTGATTGTCACCGTCATCCTGAGTTGGATTTTCGCATCCGGCCGGATCAGCCGCTACGACCCACGGCTACGCTCGGTCATGCAGGCCCTCGATGCCGTTACCGAGCCATTCCTCAAACGGATCAGGCCATGGATGCCGAATACAGCGCCGCTCGATTTGGCGCCCTTGGCGCTATGGTTCCTGTGCATCTTCATCGACACAGTCATCATCGACAACCTCATTGATCAGCTGAGGTGAGCGCGGCCGCTCCTTGGCGCGTCGTATCCGGAGGTCTGGAAGTGCGCGTGCGTTTGACACCCAAGTCCGCTCAAGATCGAGTAGAGGGTTTGCAGGCAACGCCAAACGGACCCGCCGTGAAGGCGCGCGTTCGCGCCGTGCCCGAGGATGGCAAGGCTAACGTGGCGCTGGAACAGGTCATCGCCGAATGGCTCGGCGTGCCACGAGGTTCGGTGGAATTGAAGGCTGGCGGCAAGTCGCGGATCAAGATGCTGCTGATCGCCGGTGATGGCCCCGCACTCGCCCGTCGCGCTCAAACCGCGCTCGGCGTCCTCATTGCGGACGGTCCTCATTTGAGAGAACTACCATGACCGCAGAGATCATCGACGGCAAGGCGATTGCCGCCGCGTTGCGCGCCGACATTGCCCGCCGCGTGGCAACGCTGAAATCTCGACACGGAGTCACGCCGGGGCTCGCGGTGGTGCTGGTGGGCGAGAATGCGGCGAGCGAGGTTTATGTGCGCAATAAGGGCCGGCAGACGCTGGAGGCCGGTATGACGTCGTTCGAGCACCGGCTGCCTGCGACCGCGAGCGAGGCGGACGTTCTCGCCATCGTTGCGCGCTTGAATGCAGATCCGAAAGTGCACGGAATCCTAGTGCAGCTGCCCTTGCCACCCCACATCCACACCGAGGTGGTATTGCGCGCCATCGATCCCGACAAGGACGTCGATGGCTTTCACCCGATCAACGTCGGCAAGCTGTCGATCGGTGAGCCATGCTTGGCTCCCTGCACACCGACAGGCTGCGTGATGCTCGCCAAGACCGTGCAGCCAAAACTTGCCGGGCTCGAAGCGGTCGTTATCGGCCGTTCGACGATCGTCGGCAAACCGGTCGCCCAATTGCTGCTGCGTGAAGACTGCACGGTGACGATTGCGCATTCGCGCACCCGCGATCTCGCTTCGGTGGTGCGGCGCGCCGATCTGGTGATTGCCGCGGTCGGGCGGCCGGAGATAGTACGCGGCACCTGGATCAAGCCCGGTTCCATCGTCATCGACGTCGGCATCAACCGCATCGCGTCAGTCGATGGCAAACCGCGGCTGGTGGGCGACGTCGCTTATGACGAAGCGCTGGTGGTCGCGCGCGCCATCACGCCGGTGCCCGGTGGCGTCGGGCCAATGACTATCGCCTGCCTACTGCAGAACACGCTGCAGGCCGCTGCGGGGGTAAATCGGGCCGGCTGAAGCTATCTGCCTTGACGCGTCCACACTTCCGCAGCACTTTCGCCGCAGCCAACAGCACCGCCATAAGGACAGCGCCATGGATTTGGGAATCAAGGGCCGCAAGGCCATCGTTTGTGCCGCATCGAAGGGCTTGGGACGTGGCTGCGCCGAGGCACTGGCCGCTGAGGGAGTGGAACTTACCATCTGCGCGCGCACCTCCGACGTGCTGGAAGCGACCGCTGCCGAAATCCGCAAGGCGACTGGCGCGAAAGTCACGGCGGTCGCCTGCGACGTGACAACTGACGCCGGCCGCAAAGCGCTGCTCGCCGCCTGTCCCAATCCGGATATTCTCATCAACAATGCCGGCGGTCCGCCGCCGGGTGATTTCAAAAATTTTTCGCTCGATGATTGGCGCAAGGCCGTCGAAGGCAATATGGTGTCACCGATCGCACTCATTCACGCCACCGTCTACGGCATGATGGATCGCGGCTTCGGACGTATTCTCAACATCACCAGTTACTCCGTTAAGTCACCGATTGCGACGTTGGAACTGTCGAACGGCGCGCGCGCCGGGTTGACCGGCGCCGTGTCGGCGCTGTCGCGGCGGACGGTGGCGCGCAACGTCACCATCAACGGCTTGCTGCCGGGCCCGTTCGATACCGACCGCCTGCGCGGTACCTCGACGAAACTCGCCGAAGTGAAAGGCGTCTCGTTCGACAGCATCCACGATGCGCGCAAGAAGGAAGTGCCGGCGGGCCGCTTCGGCACCACGCAGGAGTTCGGCGCAACCGCCGCATTCTTGTGCTCGGTCTACGCCGGTTACATCACCGGACAAAACGTCGTCATGGACGGCGGGTCATTCAACAGCACGATGTGAAACGTAGGACACCGCGTCGAGCAAGGCTCAGACCCATGAAAATTGCCAAGATCGATGTCTTTAACTTCGATCTGACCTACGTCCACGGCGTCTACGTGATGTCGGGCGGACGCAACATTGCATCGTTGCCCTCAACACTCGTCCGCGTGACAAGTGACGCAGGCGTCGATGGTTGGGGCGAAGTCTGTCCGCTCGGCTCAACCTACCTGCCCGCCCACGCGGGTGGCGCCCGCGCAGCCCTGGTACTATTGGCTCCAGCACTCATCGGCGTCGATCCGACCAATCTCGCGGCTGTCAATGACGCGATGGATAATGTGCTCATGGGACACGCCTATGCCAAGAGCCCGATCGATGTCGCCTGCTGGGACCTGACCGGAAAAGTCTGGGGCGCGAGCGTCTCAGATATGCTTGGCGGCGTGCGCCAGACCAGCTTTCCACTGTATGTCGCAGTACCACTAGGTTCGCCCCAGGCGATGACCGAGTACGTTCTGGCGCGTCGCGCCGAAGGCATCCATCGCTTCCAATTGAAGATCGGCGGCAACCCCCACGAAGATGCCGCGCGTGCAACGTCCGTTGTGGAGGCGACCGGCCCCGAGGATTTGATCGTCGGCGATGCAAATTGCGGCTGGCGCATCAACGAAGCCATCATCGCCGCCCGCGCGATGGAGGCGTTGCCGCGCTTTTACTTCGAGCAACCCTGCCCGACGATGGAGGAATGCATCGAGGTCAGGAAACATACGACGTTGCCGATGGTCTACGACGAGGTCGTCAACGACGTGATGACGCTCAATCGAGCCGTTCGCGAGGGCGGTGCAGGCGCGTTCAACCTCAAGGTCTCTAAGGTGGGCGGCCTGACCAAGGCCAAGCTGATGCGCGATCTCGGCCAGGAACTCGGCGTCCAGATAACGGTCGAAGACACCTGGGGTGGCGATATCGTTTCGGCGACCTCGGCACACATCGCCGCTTCGACCCGCGCGCGCTCCTTATTGTCCGTATCCTTCATGAACGACTGGACCAACGAGCACGTCGCTGGCTATCAACCGCGGAGCCGCGATGGTTATGGCAAAGCACCCACCGCGCCAGGCCTTGGCATCGACATCGACCCGTCCGCGCTCGGCAAGCCGCTCATCAGTTTCGGCGTTTGACCGACGTCATGCCGGTATCGGGAACGCTAAGTCGCCGCCAAGGAACCGCCTGAGCACGTTGCCGAGTAGCGTTGAGATCGAATTGTCGAAGTCGTTGTGCGGCAGCGATCCGCAGAAGGTGATCGACCCCGTTGAGAACACCGCGCCGTTGTTAGGCGTTTCGAAATAGGTCATGTCGGCGCGAATGAGTTGCTTGTGGCTCTCGCCGGGAATCGTGGTGATGTGAGTGAGTTGCTCCTCCGGCACGAGAACCCAGGGTGCCTCGGGCGGATGGTTTTCGGAGCGTGCGACCACGACCGCATTGGCCGGCGTGCCCAACCGCATATCGGTGCGATCGAGTTCAAAGCCGGCTGCGCCGTGGCCAGAAAAACCGAAGCCACCGATAGTTGCTTCCGCGATGCCGGCAAACATCCAGGCCGTGCGCGCGTCGGTTTTTGCTTCCGGCATGATGCGATAATGCGAGCCGACGAAATTGCCCTGCGCTGTAAAACCCACGCCGACAAGTTGCTGCGGCGGTCGCCCGTTGCGTCGCCACAAGCCGCCATATTCACCATCGAACTGGTTGTAGTATTCGCCGGGTTCGGCCGCCCAGGCGCGGATGCCGCCTTCCGCACGGCGGATCTCGATCACGCCCGGCTTTTCCGGCGATAGAGCGATCTTCCAATAAAAGCCATTGCCGCCGAGGTACATGAAGCGCCCGCCACCGCCGCGATAGGCTTCGAGCGCATCGAGCATTTCGCCGGTGTGATACTCCGGGTGCGTGCCAGTCATAATGCAGGTGTAGCGCTTGAGTAGATCGACGCCTTCGTGATGCAATTCCCAATCGGTGATCAGGTCGTAGTCGTGGCCCTTCGCTTCGAGCCAGGCGAGCAGGTGTGAGTCGGCGGGGTAATGACGCAAACCGGAGGCGCGAATATCGGGATAAGGGTACGTGACGTAGCCGATGCGCAGGTTGAGCATGGGTCGATGCCAAGAGGCCAAGGCGATGCCGGAGCCGTCGGTGTGGTGATTGTAGGTGGACAATCCATACTCACGGTGAGCGCCAGGATTGTGCGGATAGGCCTTCCATTCGGCGGCCTGCTTGATCCAGGCGTCACGCCATTTCGGATCGACCGTCCATTCGGGGCGCGCGTGATTGCCGTACACAGTGTAGGTGAAGGTAGACACCAGCACGGCCAACTTGGCGGACTGCGTGCCCTTCGGCGGCACGACGAAGAACGGAATATTTTCTGCCGCGTCACCGGCTTTCAGCAGCAGCGCGTAGGCACCGGATTTGAGATCCTTCGGTACCGTGTATTCGTGCGTGACCGCCCAGCGGCAATCGTCGATGTCGTCGTCGTGGAAATGGATGGCGGCGTATTGCTCCGGCGCGTGCCGATAGCACTGCTCGCGACCGGTCCAGGTCGAGCCGCGCACCGCCCGCGTCGGCGAATTGACGAGCGTGCCGTGCAGGCCAAGCGGGCCCGTATCGACGATGCGAGACGTGTGCATGTCGCGCGAGAAATCCCACGCGGCGATCAGGCCAGGGATGTCCTCGCCACGGGCGGCCGCCGCTATTTCATGTGGCGACAACGCGCGATCGAACATTTTCGGCGCTTCAATTTTTCCGTTGAAGCCGAGCTTTTCTTGGTCGCTCGGCCCAGATAGAAATAGCGCCGTGCCGCCGAAAAACTTCACGTCGAATGATTCTTCGACCGGCTTGGCGGATGCATCGGACACATCGAAGAAAACAAGTGACACCCGTTTCCGCGACAGATCAAAAGCGCACGCGATGGTCGTCCAGGTACGCTCGCCCAGCTTGAAGCGCGTCCGGCCTCGCGTTGGATCGGCGCCCTCGTCGCCTGCAACAATTTCGAGCGTGCGGTCGGCTGAGAGCGACAGGCGCAAGCCGTCGGTGCCCTGCATGTCGCGCCATTCCATCACTGTCTGCGGGCGTTCCGAACTCCGCGATGACCATAAATTCAAAACAATCGTGAAATTGTCGGGAGGCGCGATTTTTTCCGCCACCCAAATGCACGCAGATGAGCCTTGTTGCGAAGCGCGTGGGGCGGGTTCGGCGATCTGCTGCAACCCATGCGCCGCAATATCGGCAGTCTTGATGCCGCTGCCTGCCGGATTTGGATCTGCCGAGATCACGCGCACAATGTGCGCATCGACCTTGGCCCCTGTCGCATTGGCAATATGGAACTTGACTATTTCGCCGGGACGCACGGAGAGGCGATCAGCATAGCCGGTTAGGGGCAACATGGTGCGGCTCCGGGGAGATTGATTCTCCGAAGAACGTCGCGCACGACAGGTAATCGGTCAAGGTTGCGCGGCGGGCGCAGCACTCAATTTTTAGGGCGCAATAGGTGAAGCCGTATTGCACAGTTCATCGGCACCGTCGGTGCAATACGCCAAGAGGCTATTGCACTCTACGACCTCGACGCCGATTATGCGCGAATTTACGGCGCCAGCGACTGCTGGGGTGGCGCCGGATCGTTCTCATCGCGATCGCGACCGGCGACCAGCGTGGGTACGCCGTCGCGGCCATAGAGATCCGGTCGGAACTGGATCGAGCCGCCCGGCTCGGCCCAGGCGGTGATATAGGTGAAGTATACCGGCAGCGGGCGGGTCAGCGTCAGATCGAGTGCCTGCCCGCCTTCTATGATGCCATCGATGCGACCGGGCTGATCCCAGCCCATTTCGTAGCGCGCGATCCATTCGCCGAGTTTGAACACGTCCTGCACGCGCACGCAGCCGGCGCTGAACGCGCGGGCGCGCTGTTGGAACAGCTGCTTCATGGGCGTATCATGCATGTAAACGCCCTCCGAGTTCGGCATATCGATGCGCATCAACCCCAGCGCGTTCTGCGGGCCGGGCTCCTGGCGGAACTTGATCTGCGTCGCCGACGCGGTGTTCCAATCGACGGTCGATTGATCGACTTCGGGGCCATTGAAATCGCGCGCCAGAACGTGGATTTTTTCCTTGGCGATATACTCCGGCTCTTTGCGCATCTTCGGTATGAGATCGAGCGTAGCGACGCTGTCGGGCACGCGCCAATAGGGGAAGAAGTTCAGCGCGCGGATCGTCGCCTTGACGATCGGCGTCTGCCGTTCGACGCGACCGGCGATCACGCGATGGCGCTGTTGCACTTCGCCACGCTCGACGGCTTCGAGCTGGAAGGCCGGCGGATTTACGAGCACGTAGCGGTCCTCGGCGCGCTGCGCCGTCAATTCGCGCAACCGACCGAGGTTGAGCTTCAATTGCGCAAGCCGGGCCTGCGCCGGAACATTCAGCGCCTGCAGTGTCGGCTTGTCGACGCGACCGGACACACGCAGGCCATGATTCTCCTGGAACCGGCGCACGGCCAGATCGAGATCGCCGTCGAAGCTGAAACTGGACGATTTGCTGGCGTCCTTGAGTTCGCCGGTCACAGTCAAGCGCCGCCGCAAAACGGGCAAGCGGTCGTCGTCATCTTCAGGGCGGATCATCTTAACGCCGGGGATCAGGGGCCACCCGCCGCGCTCAACGATGGTCTGATAGCGCGCGATCGCATCTTCCATGGCCTCGACCATCACGTCGGAGCGGTATGGCACAGTGTTGGGCCGAAGATCATTCAGCGGATCGGGCTTCTTACGATCTTCGGCGCTGACGCGCGTCGTGCCAGCATTCTGGCCGAAAATCTGGTCAACCCAATTCGGCGTCTGGGCGGCGGCGGAGCCAGCGTACGCTGCCAATGCGGCGAATGACAAACCGCCGAGTGCCACTCGGCGCGTCAGACGACCGGGCTGTTCGGTACCAGTCGCGCGGTTTGTATCGTCATTGACGTTGCGAGCCATGCACTTGGATCCTGTAGGTAATCACTTCAATCAGATTTCAAGCGGCGCAAGTGTCAAGCGACGCAGTTCGAGAGCGACAGTTCTGAACGCTTAACGACGGCAAGATCAATGGGTCGGCTATCGAAAATAACAGGGGTGTAGTCGCAAGCCCCCATCCAAACTCCAGTGACATCTGCTGCACGCTAAAATGTCGACTGATCGAGGCATCAATGGGGCGGCAATACACGAGTAGACGTGCTGATGCACCTGCGCCGTATCAAAAGCGTCAAAGTTGCGCCGTCATGTAGCAGGCATTTCTTGGCACCTCAACCCAACCGCGACAGAAAGATCTGAACAACCCGTTGATTGCGGCTGTGATATCGAAACGCGGGCAATATAGCCGCGATTTCGCGCTATGAAACTATCTCAAATTCTCAAATCGGGACGCAGCCATGCAGGTGGCGCGCATTTGTGTGCACAGGCTGAGGTGCCGACGTCGACCTTGTTGATCGGATCGGGAGGATTGGCCACGGTTTGCAGATGAGCACCGATTCGCCATCGCAATCGCCGCAAAGCTGGCATGAGCATGCAGCCCAGACCGCCTACAGTGCGCATGGCGGGTTGCGCGACGGTGCGGTCCCACGGCATCAGCTACCGCAGATGGCGCTTGTCGAGCCCGAGTTCAAAGCGAAATTGCTGGCTGACTGGCAACTGGTCAAGCGCGCCCGCTTCCAAGCCGCCGATCGGCTGGGCCGTCGCAATAACGCCAGCCTCATCACCTTGTCCACGGTCGCGCTGTATGGCGGACTAATCACCGTGTTCGTTTTGATCTTCAAAGATAGCCTGACGCCCCACATGCGCAGCATCTGTGACTGGGTATCGGTCGTCGCCAACTGGTTGACCCTGACATTCTCGCTGACAGAGCAGATCAAAGATTACAGCGGTCAGTCTCGCGCGCTGCATGAATGCGGTCAGAAGGTGAACGATTTGCGCAAGCGGCTGCAAGCAACTCCCATCAGCGCGCCGCAGCAGCTTATTCCGTTCGTCCAGGCCTACGAAGCGATTATCGCCGAGTGCGGTCCCAATCACGACGAACTCGATTACGAGATCGCACGACTGGGTAGCAGCCGCCCCGTCAGCGGGATGGATGCGCGGGCGATGCGCGCTGAGCTCGGCAGACTGAAGCGATGGAGCAAATCCAAGACCTACGCCATCTATGTGATCATGAGCTTCGCGCCGACTCTCGCCGGCGTTATGGCTTGGTTGCTGGTCCCTGCACCGATGGTGCCAGGCCAGTAGTCTGTTCGTCTTGGGGACCCGCGCTCAAATGCAGACGACACGGGGCCGAAGCGATATTTATTCGGCTGGCAACATCTATTCCGCCGGCACACCGACGGGGTCGTTCGGGGATGCGCCTTTATCTGAGCGCTTCTTGGAGCCGAAGAATTTTCGCACGACGACGTAGAACACCGGCGTAAAAATCAGGCCGAACATCGTCACGCCGATCATGCCCCAGAACACAGCCGTGCCCAGTGCGATCCGGAACTCGGCCCCGGCGCCACGAGCGACGTACAGCGGGATGACCCCGAGCGTGAACGCCAGCGACGTCATCATGATCGGCCGGAGACGCATGCGGCAGGCTTCGACGGCGGCGGTGACGCTATCCATGCCCTGCTCTTCGAGCTGTTTGGCGAACTCCACGATGAGGATTGCATTCTTTGCCGCCAGTCCGATCAACACCACGAAGCCGATTTGCGTGAGAATGTTGATATCGCGCGCGTGTAGCCAAACGCCGAAGGCGGCCGACAGCAGGCACATCGGTACGATCAGCATAATTGCCAGCGGCAGCGACCAGCTCTCATACTGCGCCGCAAGGGCCAGGAATACGAACAGCACCGCCAACGCGAAGATGTAGTAGCCGGTGCGGCCCACCTTGGCTTCCTGATAGGAGAGGTCCGTCCACTCGTAGGTGACGCCGTCGGGCAATTGCTGTGCGGCGATTTCCGCCATCACGTCCAGCGCCTGACCTGAGGAAATGCCGGGCTTGGCGGAGCCCTGGATTTCGACCGTTGGGAACAAGTTGTAGCGCGGTACGCGGTCGGGACCGACGTTCTCGACGAAGCGGACGACCGATCCGAGCGGCACCATGACGCCATCTGTGTTGCGGACGCGGATGCGGTTGACGTTCTCCTGATTTAAACGGAAGTCACCTTCGGCCTGCGCCGTGACACGGTAGGTCCGGCCGAACATATTGAAGTCGTTGACGTAGGCCGATCCCATGTAGACGCGCATGGCCTCGAAGACACGATCGATCGGTACCTTCAGCATCTGCGCCTTGTCACGGTCCACGTCGACGAAGACCTGCGGCGTGGTGGCGGTGAAAGTAGTGAAGGTGTTCTGGATCAGCGGATGCTGGTTGGCGGCCGTGATGAAGTTCTGCGCGATCGCCGACAGATCTTGCGGCGACTGGCCAAGCTTATCCTGCAGCCGCATAGAGAACCCCGCAGTGCCACCGAGGCCACGCACGGCCGGAGGTACGAAGACCAACGTCGTCGCTTCCTGAAGGACCGACAGTCTTTGTCGCAACATTTGCGCGATCGTCCGCACATCGAGATTGTCGCGCTGGCGCTCTTCGAAGGCCTTCAGCACCACGAAAAACGAACCATAGTAAGAGGCATTTGTAAACGTCGCGCCATTGCGGCCAGTAAATGCGTTGGTGTATTTGACGCCCGGTGTGGCCAGGATGATGTCGTTGGCCTTGCGCACCACTTCGTCCGTGCGCGACAGGGCCGATCCCGGCGGCAACTGCACCGACACGATGGCGATACCGCGATCGATATCCGGGATGAAGCCGGTGGGGATACTCGGCACGAACTTGAACGCGAATACGATCAACCCGACATAAACCATCAGCACAGCCGGCCAAGCGTTTGCCAACCGTCGAACCAAGTTTGCATAACCATCGGCGAATTTCTCAAAGGCCCAGTTGAACCCCTTGAAGAACAACTGGATCGGTGCGGTGACGACCGATAGGAACGTCGCCTTAGGATGATGCTCGTGCGGCTTCAGCAGCAGTGCCGCCAACGCCGGTGACAACGTCAGCGAGATGAAAGCAGATATCAGCGTTGCACTCGCCACGGTGACTGCGAACTGTCGGTAGAATTGCCCCGTGATACCCGGAGTGAATGCCGTCGGAATGAACACCGCTGACAGCACCAGCGCGATCGCAATCAGCGCTGCGCCGACTTCGTCCATGGACACCTTTGCCGCCTGCAATGGGCTCATCCCCTCCTTCAGCTTGGTCTCGACGTTCTCGACGACCACGATCGCATCGTCCACGACAATGCCGACAGCCAGAACCAGACCGAACAGCGTCAACATGTTCAGCGAGAAGCCTGCGAGTTGCATGACCGCGAACGTGCCGATCAGCGAGATCGGAATGGCGGCAACCGGAATGATCGTTGCGCGCCAAGTTTGCAGGAACAGCAGGACGACCAGAACCACCAATGTGACTGCTTCGATGATGGAGCTGTAGAGTTCCTTGATCGACACCTCGATGAATTCGGTGGGATTATAGGTGATCCGGTATTCGAGGCCCTTGGGGAACTCCTTGGCCAAGTCGGCGATGGCCGCTTTGACGGCATTGGTGGCGGTCAAAGCGTTGGAGCCGGTCTGCTGTGAGACCACCAGCACCGTCGCCGGGTTGCGATCGGCATAGCCGTAGGAGGAATAGCTGAGCGCGCCGAGTTCCGCGCGGCCGATGTCCTTCAACCGTACGACGCGGCCATCAGCGGATATCTTGACGATGATTTCGTTGAATTCATCTTCGGTTCTAAGCCGGCCCTTCAATTGCAGCGGCACCTGGAACGCCGTCTTGCCGTCGATCGGGGGTTCGCCGATGCTGCCTCCCGCGACCTGCACATTCTGGTTGCGCAAGGCAATCAGCACTTCCTCGGCCGTCAGATTGCGCAACGCAATACGCTCGGGATCGAGCCAGATCCGCATCGAATATTCGCGCGCGCCAAACATCTGCACGTCGCCGACGCCGTCGATGCGCATCAACCGGTCGCGTACGTTCAGCAGGCCGTAATTGGAGATGTAGACCTGGTCGAGACTGGCGTCGGGGGACAGCAAATGGATGTTGAGCAACTGATCGGGCGAGCGCTTGCGCACCAACAGGCCGCTCCGCCGCACTTCGTCGGGCAGCCGACGCTCCGCCGCCGATACGCGATTTTGAACAAGCACCTGCGCACGATCGATATCGGTGCCGATATCGAACGTCACGGTGATCGAGACATTCCCGTCATTGGTCGACTGCGAGTACATGTAGATCATGTTCTCGACGCCGTTGATCTCCTGCTCGATGGGCGCGGAAACCGTATCAGCCACGGTCTGTGCGGAGGCGCCGGGATAGCTGGTCGAGACGATGATGGTCGGCGGAATGATATCCGGCAGCTGACTGACGGGCAGCCCAAAGTAGGCAATACCGCCGATGATGGTGATGAACAGCGAGATGACGACCGCGAAGATCGGTCGCACGATGAAAAAATGGCTGAAACTCATGTCATTCCGTCCCACTCACCATAGGCCAGGCTCAGCATATTATCCGGGATCGGTGTTTTCGCCGCCCAATTACACTTCAGGCTAAACCGCGCCAAAGGTCTCATTTTTTCTTGGCAGATGCATCAGGCATGGCGGCTGGAGCCGGCACTGCGATACCTGCCGCGGTACCGCCCGCTGCAGCCGGATTGGCGCTGACAACTTTCTGCGGAATGGCGATGATCGGTTCTTCTTTGCCCGCAACCTTGATGCCGGGCCGCGCACGCTGCAGTCCCTTAACCACGATCACGTCGTCGGCTGAAAGGCCTTGCCGGATCACACGCAGCCCATCGGCAAGCGGCCCGAGTGTGACGGTCTTGCGCCCGACCATGCCGTCTTCGGCCACCGTCAGCACGAAGCGTGTCGTCTGGTCCGTACCGATCGCCTCGTCGGGTATCATCACAGCATTATAACTGTCGGAACCCTGCACGCGCACGCGCGCAAACATGCCCGCCGAATAGAGACCGGACTTGTTTTCGACCACCGCGCGAGCGCGCATGGTGCCCGAAGCCAAGTCAAGTCGGTTGTCGACAAAATCGATCACACCACGCGACGGGAAACCTTTTTCATCGGGCAACGCCAGCTCGACCTTGGCGCCGAGGCGTGCGACGCCAGCGTCTTTGCCTGCCTCAGCCAAACGGCGATATTTGATCCAGTTGTTCTCGTTGACGTCGAAATAAAGGTGGATCGGATCTTCGGTGACAACAGTCGTCAAGAGCGTCGAGTTGGCAACCGCACCGGCCGAAACCCACGCGCCGACCGGTACGTTGCTGCGTGAAATCCGACCAGAAAAGGGTGCCGAGATGACAGTTGACGAAACGTCGAGTTCCGCCGTCTTGACCTTGGCTTCCGATGTTTTGACAGCCGCCTGTGCTTCCCTGAGCGCATTGGCGCGATCATCAAATACCTTTTCCGACATGACCTTGCGATCGACCAGAGGTCGGCCGCGCTCCACATCCAAGCTGGTGCTTTCGACTTTTGTGGATGCCTGCGCTAGTTCGGCGCGCGCCTGATCCAGCGCACGATCGAACGGGCGGGAATCGAGTGTGTAGAGCCGATCGCCTTTCGTGACCTGCTGCCCATCCTTGAAATGGATTTCGACCAGAAAGCCCGAGACGCGGGTGCGTATCTCGACCGACTCGGTGGCATCAAAGCGACCGGTATATTCGTCCCATTCGATTACCGGACGAACTTGCGGTTTACTGACGCTGACAGTCGGCATTGCGCCGCCACCGGCTTTAGTCGGCGCCGCCTGGGTGGCTGGCTTCAACGATGCCGAACTATCGGATTTCAATTGCGCGGCAAGCCTTTGCGCTTCCGACGCTAAACCCGGTGCCTTGTTGGTCGCAATGCTGAGCGCCTTGTCCGGCCCGCCCACCCACCACACCCAAACGGCAACAGCGGCAACCGCCGCACCCGCGATCTTGACCCCATTGGACATCGTGTCATCCGTAATCGTCGAAACTCAACTCTACACTTATGGCAGCCCGCATGCTGCAGCAGAATCTGGCATTCCAGCTTAGCTCCGATGACAAGGGCCTGATGTCAAATGCAATTCCTCGGAGCGGCTCGCCAGAACGACGATAACAAGCGTATGCTGGTCCCTAGCAGGTATCTGCTCGATTGTAACGGTGCAACGCAAAAAAAGCCGTCGCAACTGTGGCGACGGATGGCATAATTGGCAGGAGGCGCTGAAACTAATCGAGGTCAGCGAATACGCGTGATTGCGTACGCGGGCTGGTAGCTAAGTCCACCGAAAATGCTGGCTGAGGCGTATCCAGCGCTGCGATTGGCCGCACCTGAAGGGGCCCGATCGCCGGCCCAACGCTGCTGGTGACGTTGATCTTGGCGCACGGCAACCGTTTGCTGGTATTGCGGCGCGCCAAAGACTGAAATCCGCGTGCGCGCGAGCCCGTGTTTCTGCACCAGCTTATAAAATGTTTCGGCATTGGCGGGCGCGAGGCGGACGCAGCCATGTGACGCTGCGCGCCCCAGCGCGCCGGTCGCCTGCGTGGCGTGGATAGCTGCGCCGTCCTTGAAGAAAACCGCATGTGGCATCGGGGCATTGTCGTATTTGTGGGAGTACCACATCTTGGCCGTCCATTCCGGCTGAAACACACCACGCGGCGTGGCGTGATCGGCAACGCCGGAGGAGATTTTCCAGATCGCGATGACGCGACCACGCTCGCTGACGGTCAATGTCTGTTGCGCCAAATCCGCTTTGGCTTGCAGAGTGATCGACGGCTTTGCTGGCACGGCAGGCACGGCTGGGACGGCAACTGCGATCGCGAACGGGGTAACCACGGCTGGCGCGGCCGACGCGACGGCGGGCGGCACGGCGGCGGGTTCAATTGCCAGTTGCGGCTCTGCCATGGCCGGTGCCATGCCTGCCACAATCGCTACTCCAATCAGGCACTGCTTCAAACGCATGGGTCGTCTCCAGGGGGCAAAACCGTTTCCTGGAGTTTTGTCAGAAACTGCCTGCCGGGCCCTTAAGCGGCGACGACCAGACGATGAAGATACGTGCCAAAACGGATCGAGCTTATGAGTGAGCACCCTCAGGAAGCTTAGGAATGCCCGCGATCAGGCTTCTCGATCGTGAAAAATAATCACGCCTTATCAATATTATAAGCACCCACAGCGTACCCACGATGAAGGCTAAGGGGTGAATGAACCAGGCCAGCAGCGCGAAGGCGTAGTAGAACGATCGCAGCCCGCCGTTGGCATGCTCGGCCGATAACCCTGCCACACCTGCTGCGCGATCGGCGTGCGCGTCGCACTGCGCCACATTGTCCTCGGCCAGGATCGGCGTCGCTCCGATCATGATCGCTGCATAGTGCGACAGGCGGAACGCCCACGCGAATTTGAAGAAGGCGAAGATGAAAATCGCCATGATCAGCAAGAGCTTGCATTCCCACAATACAGGCGTCGACCGCGCCACCAGGGGCAAACGCTCGAGTAATTGCTGTACCCGCTCACCCGACCCCACCAGTGCCGCAAGTCCGCCGACAGCGATAGCCGTTGTCGAGGCAAAAAACGCGTTACCCTGCCCCAACGTACCGAGCAACAGAACGTCGAGGTTGCGATTTTCGCGCCGGCTCATGTTGCGCATCCACATCATCCGTTGCGTCTGGATCGCGCCGATCAAGCTGCGATTGCGCATCGACGGCAGCCGATCGGTTATCAACCGATAGCCGAGCATCGAGATGAAGTAGAATGCCAGCGCCGCCGCATCGAGCTGCGACATTAGCGACAGCACCGTTTCAGGCAGCCCCATTTCCATCCCCCCAAACCTATTCCCCGCAGTGCGCCCCGGACACCCTCACCATTTCCCGCAGCCGCTCCAACGCGCCCTGCAATATGATGACCGCGGCCACTTTGTCGATCACCTCTTTGCGCCGTTTACGGCTGGCGTCGGCTTCCAGCAGCGATCGCTCGGCAGCGACTGTGGATAACCGCTCGTCCCACAGCAGCATCGGCAACGCCAGTTTGCCGCCCAGATTGCTCGCGAACGCGCGCGTCGCCTGCACTCGTGGCCCGCTGGTGCCATCGAGATTGACGGGCAGGCCGATTATGATGGCGACGATCTCGTGGGTGCGTACGCGCGTCATCAAGTGCTCGGCATCGGCAGTAAATTTTGTCCGTTGCAGCGTCTCGAGCCCGCTAGCCACCAGCCGCGTCGTATCAGATATCGCGATGCCGATCGTCTTGGTGCCGACGTCGAGCGCCATCAACCGCCCGGCGAGCGGCAGACCGGCGGCAAAATCACTAAGTTCGAGAACCAGCGAGGCAGGGGGCACGTTTGCAGTCCTTGAGAATTGAGTGCGTGTAGCACAATGATGGGCCACGCGCCTTAGGGCGACCCATTAAGCATCAGGAGCAAAACGATGAAACTGACATGGTTCGGACATTCCTGCATCCGCATCGACACCGGCAGCAGCGCCTTGTTGATCGACCCGTTCCTGAAGGGCAATCCGACATTCGAGAAGTCCGGCTTCGACTGGGCAGCGGCAACCAAGGGCGTCACCCATGTGGCGCTGACGCACGGGCATTCGGATCACATCGGCGATACCGCTGAAATCTGCAAGACCAACGGCGCATCGTTGCTCGCGACCTTCGAACTGGCCATGTATATGAAGGGCAAAGGCTGCGAGAAAATCGAGCCGATGAATACCGGCGGCACGATCTACACGAGGGACTTCGACCTGACCTTGGTGCACGCGTTGCACTCGTCATCGACCGACGTTTATCTCGGCAATCCCAATGGCATCATCGTCAAAC
>JANXWC010000118.1 GCA_025351355.1 Hyphomicrobiaceae bacterium | reverse complement strand
GCACCGTCGGCAATCCTGAGCGCACCACGCAGAACCGCATCGTCAAACTGTTCCGCGATGAGTTGGGCTATGCCTATCTCGGCGACCGGCCTGACCGGCCTGATAACAGCAACATCGAAGAAGCGGCGTTGACGGCGTGGCTGACAAAGCGCGGCTATCAACCGGCGCAGATACGAGCCGCCCTCTATAAGCTGCGCACGGAAGCCGACAACAACAACCGCACGCTCTACGGCAACAACCAATCCGTCTACAGTCTGCTTCGCTACGGCGTCTCGGTGCAGGTGGCTGCAGGGCAGAATTTTGAACGCGTCAAATTCATCGACTGGGAACATCCGGCGCAGAATGACTTCGCCATCGCCGAGGAAGTCACGCTGCACGGCAACCGTGAACGGCGACCGGATTTGGTGCTCTACGTCAATGGCATCGCTGTCGGCGTCATCGAGCTGAAGAACAGCCGCGTCACCATCGGCGACGGCATCCGCCAGTTGCTCTCAAACCAACAACCCGAATTCAACGCGTGGTTTTTCACAACCGTTCAGATCGTCTTCGCCGGCAACGATTCCGAAGGCCTGCAATATGGCAGCATCGGCACCGAAGAAAAATACTTCCTGAAGTGGAAGGAAGACGAGGACGACAACAGCCGCTTCAAGCTCGACAAGTACCTGCTGAAGATGTGCAGCAAGGAACGGCTGATCGAGCTGATGCACGACTTCGTCGTGTTCGACGGCGGCGTGAAGAAGTTGCCGCGCGTGCATCAGTATTTCGGGGTGAAGGCCGCACAGGCGCACGTCGCCAAAAAGACGGGCGGCATCATCTGGCACACCCAAGGGTCCGGCAAAAGCATTGTCATGGTTCTGCTTGCCAAGTGGATCTTGGAGAACAACCCGAACGCCCGCGTCGCCATCGTCACCGACCGCGATGAACTTGATAAGCAGATCGAGCGCGTGTTCCGCGAGTCCGGTGAGACGAGCATAAAGCGCACCAGCAGCGGCCGCGAATTGCTGTCCCTGCTCGGCGAGGCCACGCCTCGCCTGCTCTGCTCGCTCATTCACAAGTTCGGCCGCAAGGACGTCGATGATTTCGAGGACTTCATCAAGGAACTCGAAGCCAATCCGAGCCCGACCGTTGGCGAGGTGTTCGTGTTCGTCGACGAATGTCACCGTACCCAGAGTGGTAAGCTGCACCGCGTCATGAAAGCGATGATGCCGAACGCGGTGTTCATCGGCTTCACCGGCACGCCCCTCTTGAAGGAAGACGCATCCACCAGCCGCGAAGTGTTCGGCGGCTATATCCACACCTACAAATTCAGCGAAGCCGTCGCCGACGCAGTCGTCCTCGATTTGATTTATGAAGCCCGCGACATCGATCAAAATCTCGGCTCGCAAGAGAAGATCGACGCCTGGTTCGAAGCCAAGACCAAAGCCCTCAACGATTGGCAGAAAGACGAGTTAAAGAAAAAATGGGGCACCATGCAGAACGTGCTGAGCTCGCGCTCACGCATGGATCGCGTTGTTGCCGATATCGTCTTTGATTTTAGCGTCAAGCCGCGACTGTCGAACGCGCGCGGTAACGCCATCCTTATGGCCTCTTCGATCTACGAAGCGTGCAAGTATTTTTCGCTGTTCCAGAAGACGCCGTTCAAGGGCAAATGCGCGGTCGTCACCTCTTACGATCCGCAGGCCAAGGACGTGACCAAGGAAGAAACCGGCGCGAATACCGAGACCGACAAGCAATTCATCTTCAACACCTACACAGAATTGCTGAAGGACGTGGTGCCCAAGTCCGGCATGAGCAAAACCGAAACCTACGAGGAATGGGCAAAGGGGCTGTTCACCAAAGAACCGGCCAACATGAAGCTGCTGGTTGTGGTGGACAAACTACTCACCGGTTTCGATGCGCCGCCATGCACCTATCTCTACATCGACAAGTCGATGCAGGATCACGGCCTGTTCCAGGCCATCTGCCGTACCAATCGCCTCGATGGTGACGACAAGGATTTCGGCTACATCATCGACTACAAGGATCTGTTCAAGAAGGTCGAGAATGCAATCGCCGTCTATTCAAAAGAGCTAGACACCAGCGCCGGCGGCGTCTCGCCGGTCGTGTTGCTGCAAGACCGGCTGAAAAAAGGCAAGGAGCGTCTCGACAATGCGCTAGAAGCATTGGCCCTAATCTGCGAACCGGTCGCGTTGCCCAAGGGCGAGCTGCAGCATATTCATTACTTCTGCGGCAACACTGAGAAGCCAGCAGATCTCAAAGACTGCGAGCCGCAGCGCACCGCGCTCTACAAAGGCGTCGTTGCTCAGTGGCAGCGTATAGGGGCTGCATATCCGCATGACCAAGGTGCGGGTCTTACCATCCTTCTTGATCTGATGCCGCTTGATGGTCGCATCATCCTGCTTGAGCGCGACAACGCCGACGATCAATGGCTCGATCCCGCGCAGCAGGAACACACCGGTAGGGCGACGCATGAAGAATGACCTCGTTATGCAATCGGTCCTCGACCCGGCACGTTTGAATGACCATTCGCAGGCACAGCGCGCCATGGCCCTTTTCTTTGGCGCCGAAATCAACAATCGATCGACGCGCCGCGCCTACAAGAACGCCGCGCATGATTTCTTCTCGTTTGCATTTTCCAATGCAGGTATCACCCGCATTGCCGAGATTGAGCCCTTGCACGTTGCGGCATGGCTCGAACTCATGAAGGCGAGGGGCCTATCGGTCCCGACCATCAAGCAGCGCCTCGCCGGCTTGAAGATGCTGTTCCGATCCCTCATCCGGCAGCGGGTGCTCGACGAAAATCCTGCCCACGTTGTCAAGGGACCGAGCCACAGTGTCAGTCGAGGTAAAACGCCCGTGCTTGATGGAGCAGAAACCTCGCACCTTCTGAACTCCATCGACACATCGATCCTTATCGGTCTCAGGGACCGCGCGATGATTGCAACCATGGCTTACAGCTTCGCACGCGTTTCCGCCGTCACCGCACTGAAAGTTGGCGATGTCTTCCGGCAGAAGCAACGTCTTTGGCTGCGTCTCGCCGAGAAAGGCGGGAAGTCGAAGGACATTCCCTGCCACCATCGACTTGAGAACTTCATCGCAGACTGGCTCGACGCATCCGGGCTTCGGGGCTCGGTTGATGCACCATTGTTTCAGACATTCGCAACGCACGGTCCGCGGTTGAACAGATCCGATACCTCGGAATCGCCGTCGGACGAAGACACAACTACGGCCAAGAGGACGACCGACAAAAAGGTTCTGCGAGCACTCTCCGGGAAACCCATGAGTCAGGCGATGACCTGGGAGATGATCCAGCGCCGCAAAGCGGCCGCCGGGATCGAGACTGCCGTTTGCAATCACACATTTCGCGCGACCGGCATCACAGCCTATCTCAGTAATGGCGGAACCATTGAGCGCGCCGCGATCATTGCAGGCCATGCGTCGATGTATCGATCGAACTGGACGCGGCCCATTCGCAGACCCTGAGCCGCCTTGTCACTGGTCTGGACGCAGCGATCTTCCAGGCGGAAGACAGTCTCGGTTGGACCTATCAGTATTGGCGCTCAGCTGAGAAAGAGGCAGTCAACGCTTCCGGCAATAAGATTGGCGCCGATGAATTGCCGGCAGTTACGCAGCTCTTCACAGAACCATACATGGTACGGTTCCTGCTTCACAACACCGTTGGAGCTTGGTGGGCAGGCAAAGTGCTAGAGGCAAATCCCGTACTTGCGGGGAGCGCTCTTGATGAAAGCACGCTTCGGGATGCCTGCGCCCTTCCAGATTACAATTTTGATTTGCTGCGTTTTGTCAAAAACACCGTCGACAACGGACAAATCCACTCGTGGCGTCCCGCTGCTGGCACATTCCCCGGCTGGCCTAAAGCCGTCTCAGCCATCACCATGCTAGATCCATGCTGCGGATCCGGTCACTTCTTGACGGAAGCGCTCAGAATACTAGCCTCGCTGCGTCTGCACGAGGAAAGGCTCACGCCGCCCGATGCAGTCGCGGCAGTATTGCGAGACAATCTCTACGGCTTAGAAATTGATGGTCGGTGCGTTCAAATTGCGGCCTTTGCGGTCGCTCTTACCGCCTGGCGCATCGGTGACTGGCAACCGCTCCCGCTACCCCACATTGCCTGGGTCGGAGCGCCCCCTCCATTGCCCAAGGTGGACTTTATTGCTCTTGCAGATGGTGATGCCGACCTTGAGCGAGCGCTTGCCGCGCTTCACGACCTGTTTATGCAAGCTCCGGTTCTAGGCAGCCTCCTGGAAACAACTGGCGGCGACCTTATTGATCCATTGAGGATCGCAAACGTCGAGACCTTGCTGGATCAACTGTTGAAGAAGGCCCGCAAGGCTGAACCTGAGCAAATGGAAGGTGCAATAGCCGCGCGCGGAATGGCAGATGCGGTAGCTCTTCTCTCGAAACAATACACAATTCAGGCGACTAACGTGCCGTACCTGGGTCGAGGCAAGCAAGATACTTGCCTGGCCAATTACATTGACACGCGCTTTCACGATGCGCGCGCGGATCTTTCAACGGCGATGATTGCTAGAATGCGCAGCCTTGCTGCGCGTGGTGGCACGATTAGCGCTGTAACGCCCCAGAATTGGCTCTTCCTGGGTAGCTACAAAACCATGCGTGGTTCGCTTATTACACAAACGGAGCTGACACTAATTTGCGATTTAGGCCCCGCGGCGTTCAACGATATGAACTGGTGGGCCGCAAGAACTGCTCTTATCGCGCTGACTGAATCAGCTCCATATTCCAAGCACTGCTACTCGGCGCTGGATGCGGATACGGGGCGCGATCTCGCGCGGAAACCGGCTAGGCTTCTTGAGACCGACGTAAAATTATTGCGTCAAGACAATGTCGGAAAGGACACCGATCGTAGAATCTTGATCAATGAAGCAAACTCAGGAGTGCTTCTCTCTCAATATGCCGAATCCTTCGTTGGTTTTCAAAACGGTGATACACCAAGGTGGGTAAATCAGTTCTGGGAGCATCCGTCCCAGAGCCATGGCTGGTCTTACTTCCAGCTGACGTCCGATGAGACGTCACACTACGATGGCCGCCACTCTGTTATTAGATGGGAAGATGGCAAGGGAGAACTGGCCAGCAGCGAGCAAGCCTATGTGAAAGGGAAGGAGGCGTGGGGCAAATCTGGTGTAATTGTCCGACAGACGCGACATCTGCCAGCAGGATTATATGTTGGCGACATGTACGATCAATCCAACTCTGCGATCATCCCAAAGGACAGTACAAACCTGCCGGCAATAACTGCATTCGTAATGTCAGAACAGTATCACTCTGAAGTACGCAAGATCTCACCCGCAGTAGTCGTCACCAACGCCACGTTTGTTAAAGTCCCCTTCGATCTGAACTATTGGAAAGCTTTTGCATCTGAACGATACCCGCTAGGTCTTCCGGAACCGGAATCCGACCACCCGACTCAATGGCTTTTTAGTGGACATCCAGCCGATGCTGCTACTGGCACTGCACTCCATGTCGCATTGGCTCGCCTATGCGGCTATCGCTGGCCGGCCGAAACCGACGAAAGCATGCGCCTGTGTGACGATTCGCGTCGCTGGATTTCCAAGGTCGTAAAATTACCAACCGGCGATGGTGACGGATTAGTCAGTCTGCCCTCCGTAGCAGGTGAGACCTCTTTGCCCGAACGCCTCCGACGGTACCTAGCCGCAGCATTCGGAGCCGAATGGTCAGACACATTGGAGCGACGTCTCGTCTACGAAGCAGACGAATTGCTAGATAAGGGACCACCGAAGGATACCTCACTCGAAGCGTGGAGCCGGGACCGTGCTTTTCATCAGCATTGCGGCCTTTTTCATCACCGCCCGTTCATTTGGCAACTCTGGGACGGTCTTGCCGACGGATTCTCGGTTTTCGTGCACTATCACCGGTTTGATCAGGCAGCCCTTCGTAAGCTCACCTACACGATGCTCGGCGACTGGTTGGCGCGCGCCAAAGCTGAGAACAATGAGCTGCGATACGAGAAGGGACGCGAATTGCAGCAGAAGCTGGAGAAGATTCTTGAGGGCGAGAAGCCCTTAGATATCTTCGTGCGCTGGAAATCGTCGGCAGAGCAGCCGCTCGGCTGGGACCCGGATCTCGACGACGGAGTTCGCATGAACATCCGTCCCTTCGTCGAGGCTGGCGTGCTACGGGATACGCCGAAGATCAAATGGACCAAAGATCGCGGGGCTGACACCCCCTCGGCGCCTTGGTATCCCGTCTTCAAGGGTGAGCGTATCAACGATCATCACACAAAACTCTCGGAGAAGCGCGACGCCAGGGGAGAGACCAAGAAGTCGGCGGGGGGCAAATCGTGACGACGCCGATCGACGCTCTCATTGCAGCTCTGAGGGAGACCGCGAGCTATAACGCTGCGGCAGAGGCACCGCCGGAGGCTGTATTGTGGTGTGACGAGAACCGAGAGTTCATCTCGCTCATACCTAAGCTCCTTGAGCACATGCCTGAGCTCATCATCTGCGGCGACTATGATCCCGCCAAGAGAACCGGTCCCGCCATCTGGTTGAGGGCCGCAATCGCGCGCGTGATTCCAGAAATTCCGATCGCTGCAGAAATTGTTCCGACTATCTACATACCGGGGATCGGGCGAGAAACGCTCAAAGGTGCCGACGATTGTCCGCCGCTGTTGCAGCCGCTGGTCTGGCTCACAGTTGCCGGAAATCTCTTCGGTCACATCAATGGAAAAGACTGGACGCTGCGAGGTTTTCTCGCTGCCGAACGCGGTCGGCTGAACCTCAATATCTCCGATGATCCCGCGACACGTGCTGCGCTTGCCATATCCGCGCCACGCTTTTGCTCCCGCCCTGTTGAGGAGTTACGGTCCAAGCGATGGGATGCAGATGCGCTCAATGCTCTCCTTGCCCCCGATGTTGAAGCCGACCTGCTCGACTGGATGAATGGATCATTCACTGCCAGTATGGATGGTGGACGCTTTGCAGCATTCGCCAGCATTGCCACGAAAGATTTGAAATTTGACCCACGCAAACTTTCCCGCCAGGACGCGGCCAAGCGCCTCGCTCAGCGCAAAGGAAAATGGGCGTCGATCTGGACCCGCTTTGCGAGCAGCACAGGTTATGGCGGAGTGGTCCAGCTATTGCGTTCTGAGGAGCCGGAAGACCTTCTTTCAGACAAATCGCCCTACCCAAAAGTCAATGAGACCGAGGAGAGAAATCTTCGTGACGCGCTGATTAAGCTCGAGCCACTCTCTCACAAGGATGCCTGTAGCAAAATCACCGTCCTGGAAGGCATTCACGCTTGGCGACGTGATACTCTGTGGGCTCGCCGAGGCGAGGCCCCCCTTGCTCATGCACTTGCACATCTTTTCAAGATTGCATCAGCCGATGCACTTATAGCTCATGACGCAGAATCTCTCGGCACGACCTATGTGGCATCGGGTGCGGTCATCGACTGGGCGGCGATGTGTGCGCTTGCAGCCGCACCCCGCGAACTCGATCGGGTCGCTGTCACGGCAGCCCTGCGGGCGGCCTATCTTCCATGGCTAGACGATGCTTCGTCCGCCCTCCAAAACCTTGTTCGAAGTGGCAAACTAACCTTCACCAGCCCCGAAGCCGCTGACCCAAAGGTTACAACCATTCTATTCGTTGACGGCCTGCGAATGGATCTCGCGCAAGAGCTTGTGCGCCTCCTCAGTTTGGAAGGTATGGCCGCCAAGCTCAGCTGGCGCTGGTCAGGTTTTCCAACAGTGACAGCCACATGCAAGGCGCTCGTCTCACCTGTTGCCTCGCACCTTCAGGGAAGTTCGGCCACAACCGATGTCTTACCTCTCACACCTGACGGCAAGCCCGCAACCAAGGCCGCTCTGTTCAAGCTGATGAACACCCATGGTTGGGCAACCAGCGAGCCAGCTTCGTCGAGCTCCAATTTGTGGGTAGAAACGGGCCGCTTCGATGACGAGGGACATGCTCGCGGGTCGCGCTTAGCAGAAGGCCTAGCATCCGGGCTAAGGGACGTGACAGACCGGGTCCTCGCTTTGGCGCGAGCCGGGCGGAGCCTGCGCATCATCACAGACCACGGATGGCTCCTCTTGCCAGGCGGCCTTCCTACCGCAGCTCTCGATCCTGGCCTTGTCGAGCCCAATGGCAAGAGAACGCGCTGCGCCATGGTAAAGCCTGGAGCATCGACTAGCTACCTCCAGGCACCTTGGAGTTGGAACAATGCGGTCGCTGTCGCGACGGCAGCTGGAGCTAGATCCTTTTTGGCATCATACGAATATGCACATGGTGGTATCAGCCCCCAGGAATGTGTTCTGCCCGTCATCGATGTGGCCGCCCATACATCTCTCGCCGATGTCACCATCGCCCAAGCAAGATGGGATGGGCTACGGCTGCGCGTGGAGATAGATGGCGCGCCCGATCACCGCATCGACCTAAGGCTTGGCTTCGAGACAAGTGGTCCAAGTCTCATAAAAGGCGGCCGCATGCTCGATGAGAACGGTAAGACGTCTGTCCTTCTGAGCGATGAGTACGAACGCAAGACGGTGAGCCTTGTGGTACTGGATGAGGGCGAAAGAATTCTCGCGCATCGCACGCTCGTAGTCGGAGGAGAATAGGTATGCAGCTCGATGAACTGGACCAGAAAGCTGCAAAAGCCTTCCCTGGCCACATCGTCCGCAAGGACCTCGTCCGCCGCGTTCGC
>JANXWC010000116.1 GCA_025351355.1 Hyphomicrobiaceae bacterium | reverse complement strand
CCGCGTTTTTTGGGACATCGACGCGATGAGTATTTTTACGACAGGCCCAGATTTACATCCCGCGAGCGCCGCTCCGGATTTTGCGGACGCCGCTGATCCGTTCGGGCTATTTGAGGCATGGTTCGCCGATGCGGCGGCGCGAGAGCCCAACGACCCCAATGCAATGGCTTTGGCTACCGTCGATGCGAGCGGACTGCCGAACGTACGGATGGTGCTCTTAAAGGGCCTGGATGGGGCCGAATGCGGCGCCGAGCGAGGCTTCGTGTTTTACACCAACTATCAAAGCGCCAAGGGCACGGAACTTTTGAAGTCGCACAAGGCAGCACTGTTGTTTCACTGGAAGTCGCTGCGGAGGCAGGTGCGGATTCGGGGAATCGTTTCTCAGACGTCCGCCGCCGAAGCCGACGACTATTTCAAGAGCCGCGCTCGCGGATCAAGGATAGGGGCGTGGGCTTCGCAGCAATCCCGCCCGCTCGATCGTCGGTTAAACCTCGAGAAAGCGGTGGAAGCGGTAGCCGCGAAATACGACAATGCAGACGTGCCACGGCCGCCGCATTGGTCGGGGTTCCGGGTGACGCCGCTGGAGATCGAATTCTGGCACGACCGACCGTTTCGTTTGCATCAAAGATTGGTATTTCGGCGCGAAACCCGGCAAATGGCGTGGAGCAGCATAGGCCTGCAACCGTAACAGGTGTTGCAATCGTGGACGATCTGTTAATCCGTTGACGCTAAATTCAGCCGCGCAGTCGAGTTGCGGTCTTACAATAGAAGCGCTTGCGGCCCAGCGGGATCGAATGAAAGCTCCTAACATTCTTACTGTCATGATGATCATGACAGTCGTTATTTTTGCGCAAGCCATGGGGTCGGCGCGCTCCGGCTATCGCGACGGATCGAGCCTGTTCAACCGCAGTGCATCGTCCAGGCACGCGTGCCCGTTGGGATCGCACTATAGTTCGTTTTATGGCGAGTGCGCGCGCTCGGTCCTGCACGCCGCCAACTAATTCACCTCAAGTCGTCAGGTGGCCTTCGGCGCGGAGCCAGGCGTGGGCCTTGTCAAGCGCCTTGCCGAGGGCATCGAACATCGCGTTGATCTCATCGTCGGTGATGATCAGCGGGGGGCACAGACCGATCGTATCGCCGGCGACGGACCGGCAGATCAGCCCTTCCTCCTGGGCCAGCGCAACGACCTTGGCACCGAGACCGACCTTGCCGTCGAAGGATTGCCTGGTGCGCTTGTCCTTGACGAGTTCCAAGCCGCCGATCAGGCCTAAGCCGCGCGCTTCGCCTGCGAGCGGATGATCCGCCAGCGCGCGCAAACGTTGCTGGAACGTAGGGGACACCTTGCGGACATGGCCGACAATGTCGATGCGCTCGTAAATAGCGATGGTGGCAAGCGCCACGGCGCAGCCGACGGGATGGCCGGAGTAGGTGAACCCGTGGGCAAAGACACCAAGCTTTTTGCTTTGCTCGACCATCGCGTCATGAACGTTTTCGGGAACAGTCAGCGCGCCAAGCGGGAAGTAAGCGGACGTAATGCCCTTGGCCATGGAGATCGTGGTGGGTTCTGCGCCGAGCGTCTGAGATCCCCACCAGTTGCCCGTGCGGCCAAAACCGCAAATGACTTCATCGGCGATGAAGGCGATATCGTGCTGTTTCAGAATGGCCTGAATCTTTGGAAAATACGTCATCGGCGGCACGACGACACCACCCGCGCCCATGATGGGCTCGGCGATAAAGGCGGCGATCGTGTCGGCACCTTCGCGATCGATGAGGGTTTCCAAGTTGGCAGCAAGACGCGCGACGAATTCCGCCTCGGTCTCGCCGGGTTCGGTGCTGCGATAGTGATGCGGGCAATCGGTATGAAGCACGCCGGCCATCGGCAGATCGAAGTCGGCATGGAAAACGGGCAATCCCGTCAAGCTGGCGGTGGCGATGGTGACGCCGTGGTAGGCGCGCATGCGCGAAATGATCTTCTTCTTTTTTGGTCGACCAATAGCGTTGTTGTAGTACCAGGCCAGTTTGATCTGGCTGTCGTTGGTTTCGCTACCGGAGGAGGTGAAAAACACCTTCGATGTCGGACATGGCGCCAACGCCTTGATTTTTTCGGCGAGTTCAACGGCGGGCTCATGGCTACGGCCACCGAACAGATGAGTGAATGACAATTTGGACATCTGCGCCCGCGCGGCGTCGGCGATTTCCTCATTGCCATAACCGAGGCCCGTGCACCACAGACCGGCCAGGCCCTCGATGTAGCGTTTGCCCTGGGTGTCGAAGACATAGATGCCCTCTGCCTTTTCGAGGATCAGCGGGCCTTGCGTTCGGTGCGTGAACAGGTTTGTCGTCGGATGCAGGAGTGCAGCGACATCGCGCGCGGCGTAATTCGATCGGGGATGCATCGCGGCCTCTTCTGTGACTGATAGTTGTGACCCTACGACGATCGGCTGTGCCGTGCAAAGCGGCTGAGCCCAAACCGCGGTTAGAATTGCGGGGGCAGCCCAAAATCCTGTAGCCTGCTCTCCAGTTGCAAACGGCAGGGGATTGTCACCATGAGCTATCCGCGAATTTACAATGCGGCGACGGACATGGTGGACCTGCACCTGACGCAGGGCCGCGGCGCTAAAGCCGCGTTCATCGATGCGACCGAGACGTTGTCCTACGACGAGCTTGCCGAGCGCACCAATCGCGTCGCCAACCTGATGGAAACTTACGGAATCGGACGCGAACAGCGGGTGGCGCTGCTCTTGCTCGACACAGTCGACTATCCGCCGGCGTTCTGGGGAGCCATCAAGGCAGGCGTTGTGCCGGTAGCGCTGAACACGCTGCTGACGGGGGAGCAATACAAATACATTCTAGAGGACAGCCGCGCGCGCGCGGTGATCGTATCGGCGCCGCTTCTCGAAGCAATCAGACCGATATTGGGGCAACTGCCATTTCTTAAGCACGTGTTCGTAGCCGGGGGGCAGGTGCCACCCTTCGCGCTCAATTTCCGGGACGAACTCTCTCATCAATCGCCTGTCGCGGTGCCTGCTGAAACATGCGCGGACGAAGTGGCGTTCTGGCTCTATTCTTCAGGCTCGACGGGGATGCCTAAGGGAACACGGCATATCCACACGAGCCTGATGGAGACGGCGCGGCTGTACGGACAGGGCGTGCTTGGCATCCGAGACGATGACGTCATGTTTTCGGCGGCCAAGATCTTCTTTGCCTATGGCCTCGGCAACGCCATGAGTTTTCCGCTATCGGTCGGCGCAACGACAATATTGCTGCCGGAACGACCGACGCCGGATAGCGTCTTTCGTATCTTGGGCGAGCATCAACCGACCATTTTCGGCGGCGTGCCGACGCTCTATGCGGCGATGCTCAATCATGCCGCGGGAACGCCCACTGCGTCGTCGGCGCGGCTCAGGCAGTGCATTTCAGCGGGCGAAGCGTTGCCGGCAGATGTCGGCAAGGCGTGGGCTTCAAGGTTCGGCGTCGATATTCTCGATGGCATCGGGTCGACGGAGATGCTGCATATTTTCGTGTCCAATCGACCCGGCGACGTGCGTTACGGAACCAGCGGAAAGCCGGTTCCTGGTTATAAGGTACGGCTCGTCGACGAGGCCGGCGGTGACGTGGCGGACGGCGAGGTGGGAGAACTGCTCGTGTCAGGGCCGAGCGCCGCCGAGGGCTACTGGAACCAGCGCGACAAGAGCCGCACAACGTTCGAAGGTGGCTGGACGCGCTCCGGCGATAAGTATGTGCGAGATGCAGAAGGATATTACACCTACCAGGGCCGCACCGACGACATGTTCAAAGTGTCGGGTATCTGGGTGTCACCATTCGAGGTCGAGAGCGCATTGATCTCACACCAAGCGGTGCTTGAGGCGGCTGTCGTGCCGAAGGAAGACAGCGATGGTTTGATCAAGCCGCGGGCGATTATCGTATTGAAGGCGGGTCAAATAGCCGACGACGCGCTGTCCAGCAGTCTGAAAGAACATGTCAAAGCCAAAGCCGGCGCGTGGAAATACCCGCGTTGGATTGAATTTGTCGACGCGCTGCCGAAAACAGCAACCGGCAAGATTCAGAGATACAAGCTGCGAACGTAATGCATTATAATGCATATTGACATCTCTGTCAGTCCTATCTTATGCGTCATTGTGCATTTTATAACGCGCATTTGTCGCCCGCGAGGGCCAAGCCGCTTGAAACAGCGGTACTCGGGAGGAAACAGTTATGGTCGACGCTGCAGCGCCCAAACGCATTAATTTCCAGACGGACCCATCGCGCTACCGGCACTGGAAGCTCAAGGCCAACGGCGAGACGGCTGAACTTATCATGGACGTCGACGAGAACGCCGGTTTGTTCGACGGTTATCAATTAAAGCTCAACTCGTACGATCTCGGCGTCGACATTGAATTGGCTGACGCGTTGCAGCGCCTGCGGTTCGAGCATCCGGCGGTGAAGGTCGTGGTGTTGAAATCAGGCAAGGAGCGGGTGTTCTGCGCGGGTGCCAATATCCGCATGCTGGCGGGATCGGCGCACAGCCACAAAGTGAACTTCTGCAAATTCACCAACGAAACGCGCAACGGCATGGAAGACAGCTCGGAGAACTCCGGCCAGAAATTCCTCTGCGCGGTGCGCGGCACGGCGGCCGGCGGTGGCTACGAGCTGGCGTTGGCGTGCGACAAAATCATTCTAGCGGACGACGCCAATTCGTCGGTCTCATTGCCTGAGATTCCGTTACTCGCAGTGCTGCCCGGGACCGGCGGGCTGACGCGGATCACCGACAAGCGCAAAGTCCGCCGCGATTTGTCCGATGCGTTCTGCACTACCGAGGAGGGCGTGAAAGGCAAGCGCGCCGTGCAGTGGCGATTGGTCGATCGTGTCGCGACGAACACGAACTTCGACGCGGAGGTCGCTGACATGGTGGCGGAACTGGCAGCGAGTGTTGCCAAGCCTGCGGGCGCCAGGGGTATTGCGCTCAATCCGCTAACGCGCGTGTTTGAAGCGGACTCCATCACGTATAGCTCGGTCCGCGTCACCATCGACCGTGGTGGGCGACGGGCGATTGTAACTATTCAAGGTCCCTTGCAGTCTCCACCGGACGACGCGCACGCGATGCACAGCCAGGGCGACCAGTTCTGGCCATTGCGCGTTGCGCGCGAGCTCGATGATGCGATCTTGGAATTGCGGCTCAACGAGTTGGAAATGGGCACTATCGTGTTCAAGTCCGAAGGCGATTCAGGACAAGTGCTAGCCTACGACGCCTTTCTGGCGGCATTGACCGATGACTGGTTGGCGCGGGAAATCCGCAACTACTGGAAGCGCGTGCTGAAGCGCATCGACGTGACGTCGCGCTCGCTGGTGGCGACGGTTGAGCCGGGATCATGCTTCGCGGGCACACTGGCGGAGATCGTATTCGCGTGCGATCGCAGCTTCATGTTCCAAGGCACGCGCAAGGGCGACAACCGGGGTGTGGCGACCCTGATGCTGGCGGAGCAGAACTTCGGCGCCTATCCGATGAGCAACGGCCTGACGCGGCTACAGACTCGTTTTCTCGGCGAGCCGGAGAGCATCGACGCAGCCCACAAAGTCGTCGGATCATCACTGGACGCGGCGGCCTGCGAGGATCTCGGCTTGGTGACGACCGCGTTCGACGAAATCGATTGGGATGACGAGGTGCGCATTTTCCTGGAAGAACGCGCGAGTTTCTCGGCCGATGGCTTGACCGGCATGGAGGCCAATTTGCGCTTCCCCGGGCCGGAAACAATGGAAACGAAAATCTTCGGACGCCTTACAGCGTGGCAGAACTGGATCTTTCAACGCCCCAATGCAGTCGGCGTCGACGGCGCACTCAAGCGCTATGGCACAGGCGTCAAAGCGGATTTCGACAAGACGCGGGTGTGAGGAGACCGCCCATCACCCCGTCATCCCGGACAAGCGAGGCCGTTTCAGGCCGAGTGCAGATCCGGGATCCAACATAGGACTCGTCGAAGACACAGTATTATTTCGTGTGCTGCGCACACACCTTGTGCTGAATCCTGGATCGGCTCCACCGCTGAAACGCGGTTCGCCGTCCAGGATGACGAATCGGTGGTATTGGCAACGGCGAAATGGAAAAACATCCGACGGTTTACATTCTGGCCAGCAAACGCAACGGGACACTCTACATCGGCGTCACAAGCGACTTCATCGGGCGCATATCAACGCATAAGCAGGATCTGATCGATGGCTTCACCAAGCGCTATGGCGTTCATCGCTTGGTCCACCTGGAGAACCATCAGTCGATGATCGAAGCGATAAGACGTGAAAAGCAACTCAAAGGTTGGCGGCGATCATGGAAAATCGATCTCATTGAGCAAGGCAATCCAGACTGGCGCGACCTTTACTCAGAATTGTCGGGCCTGACTGATCCAGACTTCTATGATCGATAGTCTACCATAGGCTCGCGAGATTATGGAAACGAGGGTTTGGGCACGGTCCACCTTGGAGCATATCGTCAATGATGAATGATTTCCAATACGACCGCATTATCGGTCAGCTCGATTCTTTGGAAAAGACGATTGGTAACTTGCCGTACGCTGACGCGAAATTGGTTGTGACGCCGCTTGCGGAAATTCGGAACCATGTTGAGCAGGCTTATAAGATGTCGAGTCACGCATCTCACATTTGGGACGAGGCTATTCGTGCCATCGGAGGCGGGCCGGTATCAACAGAAGCGAACAGACATCATACCTACGTTACCCAGTGGGCTGCTGTGTATGAATTGGCGCGACGTCACTTATCGCGAATATTTGAACGCGGAGGCAGGCTGCAGCTGATTCGCAGCTTGAATGATTTTCCAAGAACATAAACGTCTCGAAACCAGCTGAACTATTCGCCACAAGGAACCCAAAACATGACGACCCCAACCTCCCCCCCCGCAGGCGCCGTCGATTATTCGACGAAGATACCGAACAATATCAATCTGGCCGACGACAGCCGAGTGCTGAAGGCGCTGGAGCAATGGCATCCTGGTTACATCGACTGGTGGATGACGATGGGGCCCGAGGGATTCCAAACCTCCGACGTTTATCTGCGCACGGCTATTTCGATTGATCCGAAGGGTTGGGCGAAATTCGATTATGTGAAAATGCCGGAGTACCGCTGGGGCATTCTGCTGGCGCCGCAGGATGAGAGCAGATTGGTCAATTTCGGCGCATCGAAGGGCGAGAAGGCCTGGCAGGAAGTTCCTGGCGAGCATCGCGCAGCATTGCGCCGACTGGTCGTGATCCAGGGCGACACCGAGCCGGCATCCGTTGAGCAGCAACGGCATCTGGGCACGACCGCGCCGTCGCTCTACGACATGCGCAATCTGTTCCAGGTCAACGTCGAGGAAGGGCGACACCTGTGGGCGATGGTTTATCTGCTGCACAAATATTTCGGCAAGGATGGTCGCGAGGAGGCAGATGGTTTGCTGCAACGGCGCTCCGGCGATGCTGACAAGCCGCGGATGCTCGGCGCGTTCAATGAGACGACGCCCGACTGGCTATCGTTTTTCATGTTCACGTTCTTCACGGATCGCGACGGCAAGATGCAGCTCGAATCATTGGCGCAGTCCGGGTTTGACCCGATGTCGCGGACCTGTCGCTTCATGCTGACTGAAGAAGCGCATCACATGTTCGTCGGCGAGACGGGCGTGAGCCGCGCCATCGAGCGGACCTGTGAGGCGATGAAGGGCGCGGGTATCGAAGACCCGTATGACATCAACAAGGTTCGCGCGCTTGGCGTCATCGATCTGCCGACGATCCAGAAGAAGGCAAACCTGCACTTCTCGCTGTCACTGGATTTATTCGGGTCGGAAATTTCCACCAACGCGGCCAACTTCTACAATGGCGGCCTTAAGGGTCGCTACATGGAGACCAAGATCGAGGACGATCACGCGCTGACCAACGCCAAATATCCGGTACTGAAGTTCGTCGACGGCCAAATCCGCATGGTCGAGGAGCCGGCACTGACGGCACTCAACATGCGGCTGCGCGACGATTACGTAAAAGATTGCCAAGGCGGCGTGAACCGCTGGAATAAGGTGATAGAGAAGGCTGGCATCAAATTTGCGCTGACGCTTCCGTCAGTAGCGTTCCATCGACACATCGGTGAATTCAAGGATGTGAAGGTTTCACCAGACGGGAAGCTGTTGAGCGAGACGGATTGGGCCAAGCTGCGCGACCAATGGATTCCGAGCATCGATGACGGCGCGTTTATCGAGAGCCTGATGCAGCCGTGCTGGGACCGCGGCAAATACGCTGGTTGGATCAGCGCGCCGAAGGTCGGCATCGACAACAAGGGTGGCGATTTCGAATACGTGAAAATACACAGGGCTTAGTCGGCCACGGCGATCGAAAATTGACGCCGACAACCGAAGCGACGACACTGTGTCAGCGCTGAGTGCGCGTAAATCTTGCGCCTGGGGAGGACGCGGAAATGTCGAAGAAGCTTCTGAGGGGGACGTGGCTTTGGTATGCACTGGTGGTCGCCGAGGGAATAACTCTCACAACTCCGGTGCACGCTTTGAAGCTCGGCAACGATGCGTCACAGGTTTGCGCTGGTTTGGCGCAGCCGGTGCCCGCGTCGGCCATCGGCATCAAGAGTGGTGCGGCGACAATTGAAAGTGCAGCTCTGATTGCCGCTGCGCCACTTGCGGTGGCGGAGCGTGGGCCGACACCGGCGGCGCGCATCACGCCGGCAACACCGGTCTATTGCAAAGTGCTGGGCAAGATCGCTTCGATCGACCCGCAGGCACCGCCCATTGCGTTTCAAGTGAATTTGCCGATCGATTGGAACGGGCGGTCGGTGCAATACGGCGGGGGCGGGTTCAACGGCGTGCTGATCACCGGGTTGGGTCTGCCGCCGTCGTTGCCTTTCGACAAGGCGTCACCGCTGGCGCAGGGTTATGTGACTTACGGGACGGACTCGGGTCATGCAAATAGGCCAGGGGAGGACGTGCAGACGTTCGCTGCCAACGATGAGGCGTTCGTGAACTTTGCGCACGCGTCCTACAAGAAAGTGCGCGACGTGGCCGTGGCTGTCATGAAACGCGCTTACGGCAAAGCGCCGGAAAAGCTGTATTTCATGGGCTCTTCAGAGGGCGGACGCGAAGCGCTGACGATGGCACAGCGCTATCCGCGGGATTTCGACGGAATCTTCGCGCGCGTGCCGGTCATCAACTGGGCCGGACTGCAACATGCGAGCTGGCGCAGCGGGATCATCACGATGGGCGATGGCTACCTGGGTCCGGCGCAGGTGAAATTGGTGCACGACGCGGTGCTGGCAACATGCGACGAAAGCGATGGCGCCAAGGACGGGTTGGTGTCCAATCCAGTGGCCTGCAAGCGTGCGTTCGATGTCGGAAAGTTGTTGTGCACGTCGGGGCAGGCACCCGAGTTTTGTCTGTCAGCAGCGCAGGTGAAGGCGGTGAAGACGCTAGGCTCTCCATTCACGTTCAACCGCGCATTGGCGAACGGTCTCAATGACTATCCAGGCTGGGGTGTTTCTGGCGAAGCAACGCCGGCTTTTGGTCCGACCGGCGGATGGAATGCGTGGTGGCTCGGGACGACGGCACCGAAGAATCCGCCGGAGCCGACCAACGGTATTGCCTGGATCTACGGTAGTGGTGGCATACGTCATGTGTTCGCCCGCAATCCCGGGCTGGATCCGGCAACCTACAAACCGGCGGATCATATGAAGCGCATTCTGCAGGTGTCCGCGTTGATGGATTCCACCAATCCGGATCTGTCGGCGTTTTCAGCACGTGGAGGCAAACTGATCATGCTCGAGCACATGGCCGACTATGCCCAGAGCCCGTATGCGGGCATCCGCTATTACGAAGCGGTACTGAACGAAATGGGCCGCGGCGAGGTGCGGCGGTTCATGCGGTTGTATGCAGCGCCGGGCGTCGATCATGTCGGTTCGGGCGCGCCGGCAAACGTCGACATGCTGGCGGCGCTGTCCGACTGGGTCGAGCATGGCAAGGCTCCGGGCACGCTCGAAGTGACCGAGCAGTCGGTCGAAGCTGCGCCTAAAGTCGTGCGCTCACGGCCGCTCTGCCAATGGCCGATGTGGCCGAAATACAAGGCGGGTGATACGGCGCTGGCAGCGAGTTTCGAGTGTGTGCGGTGACATCGCAAAACATTCGCCTCACAGTACGGATCAACTTTTGCTCATGACAATCTCCGCTTCGACAGCCCCGAAAAAACAGCACCTCATCGATCCGGAGATCTGCATCCGGTGCAACACGTGCGAGGCAACGTGTCCGGTGGGGGCGGTGACGCACGATGATACGAACTACGTCGTCGATGTGGAGAAATGCAACTATTGCATGGATTGCATTTCGCCATGCCCGACGGGCTCGATCGACAACTGGCGCACCGTAGCGCCGGGCCGCGTTTACAGCCTGCAGGAACAGCTCGGCTGGACCGAACTGCCCAAGCAGGAGGAACTGAGCGAGGCCGACACCGCAGCAATGGAAGCATTAGAGGCTGAGGTCGGCGCGCTGCTGGCGGACGCTCACAAGGGCTCGGGCGGCAAGGCGGTGGCGCCGGCCAGTGCGGCAAAGCCTTCTGTCAATCTCTTTAGTCGCGCCAAGCCACTGACGGCTGTGGTGCAAGGCAATTTCCGTATCACCGCGGCGAGTTCGGAGAGCGATATCCGGCACATTGTGCTGGGTTACGGCGACCAGCAGTTTCCGGTGCTGGAAGGTCAATCGATTGGTGTCGTGCTGCCTGGCGTGCGCGCAGACGGCAAGCCGCACGACATCCGGCTCTACTCGATTGCTTCGGCGCGCGACGGGGAAAAGCGCAATGGCAATAATCTGTCGTTGACGATCAAACGTAGTGCCGGCGGGGTCGGATCGAACTACATGTGCGAGCTAAAGGTCGGCGACAAGATCAACATTACCGGACCGTTCGGGTCGACCTTTCTGATGCCGAACGACATCAATGCCAATATTATCATGATCTGCACGGGCACGGGTTCGGCACCTTTCCGCGCATTCACCGAACGGCGGCGGCGGGCGATGGAGGGAGCCGGGGGCAAGCTGGTGATGTATTTCGGCGCACGCACGCCGGAGGAATTGCCCTATTTCGGGCCATTGCAGAAGGTGCCGCAATCACTACTTGAGAAGCATCTGGTTTATTCGCGATTGCCGGGGCAGCCGAAGGAGTATGTGCAGGACCGGATGCGCAAACATGGGCCGGCACTGACCAAGCTGTTGCGGGACGGCGGAACACACGTGTTCATCTGTGGTCTGCGCGGCATGGAGGCGGGCGTCGACGAGGCGCTTTCAGATATCTGCCGGGCCGCGGGGCTTGACTGGAACGCATTGAAGCCCGACATGCGCAGCAGCGGTCGCTATCATGTGGAGACCTATTGAGCGGCCGACAAACTCGCGTGTGAGAGACCGCCATGTCAAAGAACGATTCCGTCCGCATCCAGACGCAAGGCGTCCATCACATCACGTTCATGGGGGCGTACCGGCAGACGTCGGTGGACTTCTGGCAGGGCGTGCTCGGCATGCCGCTGGTGTTCGAGCAACCCAATCTCGACGACGACACGCAGAACCACCTCTATTTCGATCCTGGCGATGGCCGTTTGATTACGATTTTCACCAGCGAAGATTGGAAGGTGGATGCGCGCCCGACGCCACTGAAGGCCGGCAGCCTGCATCATCTGGCGTTCATCGTGTCAGGGGCGACGTACACACAGGCGGCAGCGCGTTTGAAGGCGCGGGGTTTCGATTCTTCCGGCGCGATCGATCGCGGGTTCATGGACAGCCTTTATTTCCGCGATCCGCTCGGGCATATTTTCGAGCTCGCGTGCTACAAATTCGAGCCGCCGCACGGCTACACACATGCCGATGTGCTGGCGCGGGCGCACAAGATTCGCGTTGGAGCCGGCGCGAAGAATATCGCTGATCCGCACTTAGCCGATGCCATTGCCGAGATGAGCGGATTGCGCGACTGAGACCTCCACGTTGCATCAGACCCCCAGCGTGCGCTGCATGAGGAGTTGGTTGGCGAGGAGTGCGGCGGGCGTACCGGCAAATACCAGTTCACCTTTCACCAACACGACGACGCGATCGGCGACGGCGGTGACTTCACTGACGGTTTTGTCGACGACCAGCGTCGCGATGCCGGCATCGCGCACCAAACGAATGGTGCGCCAGATTTCGTCGCGGATCAGCGGGGCCAGACCCTCCGTCGCCTCGTCTAAAATCAGTACGCGCGGATTGGTCAGCAGCGCACGGCCGATGGCCAGCATTTGTTGTTCGCCGCCTGACAACTGGTGGCCCATGTTATGTTGACGTTCGCGCAGGCGCGGAAACAGGTCGAGGATGCGGTCGACGGTCCACTGTCGGCTACCGTCGAGGCCGGGGCGTTCGGCAATCGTGAGATTTTCCATGGTGCGCAGGGTCGCGAAAATGCCGCGACCCTCGGGAACGTAGGCAATACCGCGTTGGGCAATGCGGAACGGATCGGAGCCGGTGACGTCCGCGCCGTCGATTGTAACACGACCGGAGCGCGGCTTGACGAGGCCGAGCATGGTGCGGATCAGCGTCGTTTTGCCCATGCCGTTGCGACCCATCAGACCGACGGTTTCGCCGGCTGCGAGGGTCAATGAAATGCCGCGCAGGATGTGGCTCTCGCCATAGTAAGTGTGCAGATTGTCGGCGGCGAGCAGGGGCGCACTCATCAATGGTCCCCAAGATAGGCAAATTGGACGGCGGCATTGTCGCGTACGGACTGCGAAGTGCCGGACGCCAGAACAGCGCCTTCGACCAACACGGTCAAGACGTCGGCGACTTTGAAAACGAAATCCATGTCATGCTCGATCAACAACACGGCGTGATCGCGCGCGAGCGCCTGTAGAAGGGTTGCGATGCGCTCACCCTCCTCCTGGCCCATGCCAGCCAGCGGTTCGTCGAGCAACAGGACCTTAGGGTCGGTGGCCAACGTCATGGCGATTTCGAGCTGGCGTTGTTCGCCGTGGCTCAGTTCGCCGGCGATGCGGTTGCGCACGCCGGTCAAACCTACGCGCTCGATGGCAGTGTCGGCAGCTTTGGCGAGTGTGCCATCGCGCGAGGCGCGGTGAAAAACTGCGCGCGCAAGGCTGCCGCGGGCTTGTGCAGCCAAGCGCACATTTTCATGCACGCTGAGGGGGAGGAAAATGTTGGTCCTTTGGAACGACCGCGCGATGCCGGCGCGGGTGCGGCGCCAGGTCGTCAGGGCAGTGACTTCCTCTCCGTCGAGCAGAATGTGGCCCGAGGTGGGGGCTAACTCGCCGGCGAGCAAATTGACGAGTGTCGATTTGCCGGCGCCGTTGGGCCCGATGACGGCGTGCAACTCGTTACGATGCAGGGCAATCGAGACGTCGCGTGTTGCCTGGAGGCCGCCGAAATTCTTCTGCAGATTCTGCGTCTCCAGAACCGGCGTGTTGGCCTGCTCAACCATGATCGGCTCCGTCGGCTGCGTGATCTTTCCGCACGCGAATTCCGGCTAAGCCCTTCGGCAGAAGGATGACGACCGCCAGGATCACCAGGCCTTCAACCAGCAATTTGCGCTCGGTGAGGAGTTGTGACACTTCCGACAGGCCGGTCAGGGCGAGCGCACCAAGGATGGGGCCGTGCAAGCTACCGAGGCCGCCAAGCAAGATCATCAACAATGCTTCAGCCGATTGATGCCAGCCGACGATTTCCGGATTTACGAAGCCCCGATGTAGCGCCCACATATGACCGGCAGCGCCGGCCAGCGCGCCAGCCAGCGTGAACGCCGTCAATTTGATCTTGAAGGTGTCGAAACCGACGGCGCGCATGCGATGCTCGTTGACGCGGATGCCTTCAAGGGCGCGACCGAACAGGGTTCGCAGCAGAACGGCCAGGCCGATGTACATTGAGAGAAGCTGGATTAACGCGACGTAGTATATGCCGATCGGCTTTTGCCTGCGCGGCAAGTCGAGTGTGGCGCCGAATGCCGAGATCAATGGTTTGCCGAGATAGGCGCCGTCGGTGCCACCGCCCAGCTTGGTGTCGTGGAACACGAAGAAGATCATCTGACCGAACGCAAGCGTTACCATCAGGAAGAAAAATCCGCTGGTGCGCAGGGAGAACATGCCGACCGCAAGTGCCGCAAGTCCGGCGACCGCCATCGCGATCGGCAGCGTGATCCAGATCGGCTGCGCCGCGTTCTCTGGCGACACGAGATAGACCGCGTAGGCAGCGAGCCCGTAGAAGGCGCCGTGGCCCAAGCTGACGAGCCCGGTGGCGCCGACAAGCAATTGCATCGACAGCGCCAGCATCGCGGCGATCATCGCGGAGGTGCCGAGTTCGATATAGTAGAGCGGCACGAACCAGGGAAGTATCGCCCAGAAGATCGCAAATGCAACGAGCGCGAGCCAACCAGCGGTCGAGTGCGGAAGCAGGCGAGTTTGATTGCCGACATCAATCATGTGCGTTGCCCGAACAGGCCGGTCGGGCGCCAGAGGAGCACGATGGCCATCAAGAGGTAGATGGCGAGTCCGGATAGTTTGGGGGCATAGGCTTTGCCCATGGTGTCGATGGTGCCGATGAGCAGCGCGGACCAGAAGGCGCCGGAAATGGAGCCCAATCCGCCAATGACGACGACGACAAACGAAATGATCAGCAAGCCGTCGCCCATGTTGGGGTAGACCGACGATAACGGCGCATTGAGTGCGCCCGCCGTGAGCGCCAAAGCCGTGCCGACAGCGAATACAGTCATATGGACGCGGCGCGGATCGATGCCCAGCGCGTCGACCATTTCTGGTTTTTCGGCGGCGGCGCGGATGATGGCGCCCATCTTGGTCCGCTCGATCCAGACGAACAGCGCGGCAGCGAGCACTAGACAGACGCCAATCACAACGAAGCGATAGGCGGCATAACTGAAACCCTCGACGATGGGAATAGAGAAATCCAGGGCAGTGGGAATCGGCACAGAATAAAAATCGTTGCCGACCAACAACGAACGACTTTCCTCAAACAGCAGGATGAGGGCGAACGTCAGCAAGACCTGATCGAGATGTTCGCGCTTGTAGAAATGGCGGAACAGATACCGTTCAAGCAGCCCACCGAGCAGGATGCCACCGAGCATCGCGACCGGCAGCGCAATCCACAATGATCCCGTAGCGCGAACGACTACGAAGGTGGCGTAGGCGCCGATCATGTAGAGCGAGCCATGCGCAAGATTGATCACGCCCAAAACGCCGAAGATCAGCGTCAGGCCCGATGAGATCAGGAACAGCAGCAGACCGTACTGCAAGCTGTTCAGGCATTGGGCGAGAAGTCCGGAAATAGTCATGAGGCGAGGGCGCAGGTTCCCCTCTCCCCATGCGTCGTTACGCATGGGGAGAGGGTTAGGGTGAGGGGCGGCAACGGGCACTGTAGCGGAAGTGACTAGTCTGACGTCTGAAAACCGCGCAAAAAATAGACCCTGGGGTGCGATGACTAGCGGCCGCCCCTCACCCTGACCCTCTCCCCGCTGAAGGGCGGGGAGAGGGAAATAACGTTACATTTTGCAGCCGGTGCCGGGGTCGGCAAGTTGGGCGGCGATGGTGCTGACTACTTTATTCTCACCATTGGTGACTTTGCGCAGGTAGATGTCCTGCACGACATTGTGCTGCGGAGACATGGTGATCGAGCCACGTGGGCTGTCGATCTTGGTGGTTTCCATGGCGGCGTGCAGCGCTTTCTCGTCTTCGAGATTGCCTTTCACGGCTTCGAGGCCGATCGCCAGCAACTGCGCGGCGTCGTAACCCTGCACCGCAAACACGTCGGCGTCGCGGTTGGTCTTGGCCTTGAAGGCGGCGCGAAAAGCATTGTTCTTCGGCGTATTGAGACCGTCGCCATAGTGCAACGCTGTTTCAATGCCCTCGGCGGCGGCGCCCTGGCCCTTCAATGTGCCTTCGGTGAGAAAGCCAGATCCACACAACGGAACCTTGATGCCGGCAGCGGCATAGTCCTTGACGAACTGGACGGCACCGCCGCCCGAGAAGAACGCACCGATCGCGTCGACGCCGAGGCCTTGGATTTGCGCCAACAGCGGCTGGAAATTGGTCTCTGGAAATTTGAGCGTCAACAGTGAGACGAACTGAGCACCACCCGCTTCGAGGCCCTGCTTGAAGCCTTCGCCGCTTTCGGTGCCGGCAGCATAGTCCCAGGTCAGCCAGCTCGCTTTCTTGACGCCTTTTTTGGCGAGGGCTAACCCCATCGCATAGGCGGGCTGCCAGTTGGTGAACGAGGTGCGGAACACGTTCTTGGCGCATAGCTCGCGAGTTACGGCTGCGTTGCCTGCGTTTGGCACGAGCGTCAGCGTGCCGCTTTCTTTGACGACCTTGTGGATGCCCATCTGCACACCGGAGTGAACGGTGCCGATGAGTACATCGACGTTATCGCGCTTGACGAGGCGTTCGGCGTTCTGGGGCCCGAGTTCGGGCTTGGACTCATCGTCAAGTTTGATGAATTGCACTTCGCGGCCGCCGAGCTTGCCGCCCTTTTCGGCCAACAGCAGTTCGACGCCAGCCGTGATGTTTTCACCGAGCTGGGCGAACGTGCCGGAATAGGGGAGCATGAGGCCGACTTTGAGCTGCTTCGAAGACTGGGCTATTGCCCATCCCGTCGGTACGGCGCTGGCGGCAGCAGCTGCGGCACCGACCTTGATCAGCGCGCGACGGTTCAATCGATTTAGTTGGATCGACATGTGGTTTCCCTCCCGAAATTTTCTCACTGCATCTCTGTGTGATGCTTGCGGTTGCAATTAGCACGGCGCCCGACGTGACCGATAGATGCGATCACGTATGATAATGCAAAAAATATTTTCACGCCTGCATTATTGTGCAGTTTGAAATGTGGCTGTTTGGGCGCGCTGGATCGCGGCAAGAGTAGCGTTCAGCGCCTGTCCCTCCGGGTCTTTTTCCGCCGCCAATCTGGCTTGCAGGATCTGTTCGGCAAAGTTTTCTGGCGGAGAACTTGCCAACGCAGGTTCGATCAATGATGTGGCGATGCGGTCCCAGTTTTCGAGGCCGCGCCGATAGGTGTCTCCATAGCCGCGTACGAGCTTGGCCGTCGTGATGACTTCGCGGGCGGCGCGCGGGTCACGCTTGAGGGTGGTTTCGACCAAGGCGAGCCAACGCGCCAGCCAAATTTGTTCTTCGTGAAATTTGTTCGTGTGGGGGCGCCAACCGCGCAAAGAGGCGAGAAACTTCAGGCGCAGAAAGCCCCATAAGCGCGTCGTCGTGACGGTGAGTGGGATTGCGGCTTTGGACAAGCCAAAGCGGTTGGTGAGGCGGATCGACGGCCGCGCCAGGAAGGGCGGAAACATACCGAGGATTTCGTCCATGCCAGGCTTCATGAACTCAGTGATGTCGACGATGTCGCCCGGCCGGGCTTTTGCCTCAGCGTTGACACGGGCGATCCGCGTCTCGCGTAATTTCAGTTGAGCGACGCGTGTGACATCCTCGACGGACATGCGCACGGCTAGATGGCGCGCGAGTTCTGCCAAGGCCGCGTCGTCCATGCCGGGGAGAACCGAGAAGCGCCGGAGCGTGGCCAGGTAACGCTCGGCGTAGGCGGCGCTCTGATAGTCGGTGAGACGAGCGACACCTTCGGCGGCGACGACACTGGTGCGGGCAGTGAATTCGGCAGGTGCGGCCACCCTCGCTTGCGGGACGAGGCCCGCCATCGTCGGGGCGCTTGCGGGGGTAGATTGCTGCGCGACGGTTTTTAAGCCGGCTTCGAAACCGGCCAGGTTGGCCGAGACAGTTTTGCCTTCCCGGCGGATGGCGTCGCGTAAGGCATCGTCGGCAATGGGCAACGTGCGGGAGGCGGCAAGTGCGCCGAGCAGGACAGCGCTCAACGGTGCCTGCGCTGCTGTTGCTGCAGAGTTGAAATCGGCGAGAATGGTGCGATTGGCGGCGCTTTTCAGTGCGGAGATCAGGCGCGCGGTGTCGATGCGGCCGTCAGTCATGGCCATCTTTTCGTCCATCGTATAAACGCGCGCGGTGTTGGCGATCAGCGTCGTGCGCGACGGGGCGATCATGCCGGCGCTGGCCAGCCGAGTGGCTTCGAGAAGTTCGCTGGCCAGGAGCACATCAAGTTGGCCGGGTGCCGGATTAAGCGCAAGTACGGGGCTGAGCATGCCGGGCTGCGCGGCGACCATCTCAAGGTAGTAGGTCGTCGCGCCAGTACGCTGGGCGACGCCGGGGATCGACGTGCGGCTGGCGACCAATCCGGAGGCGAGGGCCGCTTCGGTGATCCAGCCTGCGAGTACGCCGCCGCCTTCGCCACCGAGGGCCGCGATGAGGAGGCGGAAGGGCTGGGGGCCGGGACCTGGACCGGCCGGTGGGGGAATAGGATTCATCGCATTCATAGTGCGGCACCGACTGATTCCGCCGTTGTCTGTTTTGGCGCACGCTCGACGCCAAACAATCGCATCAGCGCGCGGGAGGTGGCGTGCTTCCAGCGATCGATCGGGCCCGGGTTCTGGATAATGTCGATGCGGGCAAAGGAGGGGCAGAGTTGAGCCGCATGGGCGATCTCACCGCACAGGCCGCAGCCGACACAGTCGCTGTTGACGTGGGCGATGGGATCGGTGCGCAGCGGATCTTCGCTGGGTTTGACTGTGAGCGAGGGACAGCCGGACAAGCGGATGCAGGAGCGGTCGCCGGTGCAGACCTCCGGGTCGATCCAGAAGCGCTGACGCACGACACGCTTGCCGGCGGCGACGGCACTCGCCATGGCGGGGCGGACGCGACGCTGGCGGGCGAGCTGGCATTCACCATCGGCGATGATGACTTTCAGGCCCTTTTCCTTCGACGTCAGCGCGGCTTCGAGCAGGCGTTTCACGTCGCCGACACCATAGGTGCGGACGCGACGTATCCAACCCAAGCCCAGCGCGCGCAAGCTGCGCTCGATCTCGATGCCCTTGCCGCGACCTTCGTCGTTGGGACGGCTTGAGGGCAGGTCCTGTGTGCCGGTAGCGCTGGAATAGCCGTTGTTCATGATGATCAAGACGCCGTCGTCCTTGTTGAACGCAGCGCTGGCGACGCCGGAGAGCAAGCCATTATGCCAGAAGCCGCCGTCACCCATGATGGACACCGGGCGCTTCTGCTGCACGCTGGAAACGGCGGCGGCCGAGGCCAGCGACATGCCGTAGCCGAGGATCGAATTGCCCTGGCTGAACGGCGCGAAAGTGCCGAAGGCATGGCAGCCGATGTCGGCAGCGACGTGCACCGCGCCGGTTTCCTGGCGAAGTATTTTCATGGCTGAAAATACAGGACGCTCGGGACAGCCGGTGCAGAATGTGGGCGGGCGCGCGGGCAGAGGTGTTTTTAGTGCAGCGGCGACTTGGGCCACGCGGGTTTTGTGTTCGGTGAGCCAGGCGGTGAGCAGATCGGCGGCGCGGGCGAGTTGATCGCTTGCGGCGACAGCCCCCCCACCCTGTCCCTCCCCCAGTCTCTTTTGTGTGCTCGCCTCCGGCAAGACGGGGGAGGAGACGATCGCGGCTGGGTTTGCGGTTTGAGCGGAGGCTTTGAAGAATTTAGCCAGGCCATCGGCCATGACAAGCGGGGTGTATTCACCGGCCATGGGCAGGCAGTCCTTGCCGTGCAGTTTGGTTTGGAGATCCGCCTTGCGAAGAATTTGGCCGATGGCTTGCTCGAGGAAATCGGGGGCGCCTTCCTCGACGACGAGGACGGCTTTTTTGCCGGCGCAGAAATCTGTGATCTGGCGCGAGGACAAGGGATTGGTGACGTTCAGGATGAGCGTGGGAACCTTAGTGTTGCCGTAGATGTCGGACAGGCCGGCGTGCGCGAGGCGATCGTTGAGTACGTTGAACAGGCCGCCTTGGACGATGATGCCGATATCGCCATCGGCGGGGCCCAGCAGGTCGTTCAAATTGTGATCGAGGATGAATTGCTCGGCCAAGGGGCGGCGACGGGTGATCTTGTCGATTTCCTGGTTGAACGTCACCGGGGGATGCGAGAGCTTGGCATAATCGAACGTGGCGGGAGCGGCGAGGCGGGCGTTGGTGGAGACCTTGGCGGCGACGTTGTCCTTGGCGTCGAAGCTGCCGTAGACGTGGCAGGCGCGGATGCGCAATTCCAGAATGACCGGCGTGTTGGTGGCTTCGGACAGCTCGAAGCCTTTTTCGACCATGCGCACGATGGTCGGCAAATCCGGGCGCGGGTCGAGCAGCCAGACTGACGATTTGAGGGCGAAGGCGTGCGTGCGTTCCTGGATGACGCTGGCGCCCTCGCCATAGTCTTCGCCGACGACGATCAGCGCGCCACCGATGACACCGGCGGAGGCGAGGTTCGACAGCGCATCGGCGGCGACGTTGGTGCCAACGATGGATTTCCAGGTGACCGCGCCGCGCACGGGATAATTGATGGAGGCAGCGAGGAGGGCTGCGGCGGCGGCCTCGTTGGTGCACGTCTGCAGGTGAATGCCGAGTTCTGTGAGGATGTCCTCGGATTGGAGGAGGACGTCGAGCAGGTGGCTGACGGGCGCACCCTGGTAGCCGCCGACATAGCCGACGCCGGATTGCAGCAGCGCCTTGGTGACCGCGAGTATGCCCTCGCCGCGGAAGGTCGAGCCGGCGCCGAGCTTGAGGTTGGCGATTTCCTTGCGGAACGAGACTTCCATGGGTGGGCTGAGTCCGGGGGTGGGTGGATAGTGACGTGTGGTATGGTAGCGGATGGCAACGGCGGGGGTAAGGGCGGGCTTTGACCTGGGGTTTGCGCCGCGGCAATCGTCGTCTGTACAGTTAAGATGGCGGCACCGTGGGCCCGGCGAATCCGGCAGACCAGCGCCCGTCACGACAATAAGGGACTTCCATGCCGTTGCCCACGCCAAGCCCGTTCACCTCCGAAGAACTCCAGCGCTACAAGCGGCATCTGGTGTTGCGGGACGTTGGTGGTGCCGGGCAGCAGCGATTGAAGGCGGCTCGCGTGTTGGTTGTCGGCGCTGGTGGGCTGGGTGCTCCCCTGTTGATGTATCTGGCGGCGGCGGGGGTGGGGACGATCGGCGTAGTCGATGACGACCGGGTGTCGCTGGATAATCTGCAGCGGCAGATCGTGCATGAGACGGCGGCTGTCGGTATAGCGAAGGTCGAGAGCGCGCAGGCGACGATTGGGCGGATCAATCCGCACGTATCGGTGGAGGCGCATGCCTGCCGGCTGACGGCTGACAATGCGCTGGCGTTGATCGGGCGCTACGACATCATCGCCGACGGTTCGGACAATTTCGCGACGCGGTATCTGGTGTCGGATGCGTGCTATCTCGCGGCGAAGACGCTGGTGTTTGCGGCGGTGGGGCCGTTCGACGGGTACATCACGACGTTAAAGCCGCATCTGAAGGCTGAGGACGGCACGCCAAATCCGACGTATCGCTGCCTGTTTCCAGTGGCGCCGCCGCCGGGGCTGGTGGCGAACTGTTCGGAAGTGGGTGTGCTGGGTGCTGTGGTCGGCGTCGTCGGTACGTTGCAGGCGACGGAGGTGTTGAAAGAGATTGTCGGCATTGGCGAGGGGCTGGTGGGGCGGCTGATGATGTATGATGCGTTGGGTGCGCGGTTCGATACGGTGAAATATGGCTGGAATCCGGACAATCCGCTGTCCGGTCGCGCGGCTGTTATCAAGGATTTATCGGGGCATAAGGGGGCGGGTTGATTTCTATCGGTCATGGGGCGCACGGCCAACCAGCATCCCATAGTTGGTCGGTAAAGGTCCCGGATATTTCTCGATCGCTAGCGCGCTCGCGAAATTCCGGGAAAGCGATAAAGATGAGGTGACCGCGGTTCGGCACCGAGTGGACAGCAGGAGATTGTTTTCATGAGTGACGCACTGAAGGTCAAGGACAGTAATGGGGCGGCGCTAGCTGCTGGCGACAGCATTCAGGTGATCAAAGACCTGAAGGTGAAGGGTGCGGATACGCTGAAGCGCGGCACGGTGTTCAAGAACATCCGGTTGATCGAGGATGATGCCGAAAATATCGAGGCGGGCGCGGGCCGCAATACGGTGGTGCTGAAGACGATGTTCGTTAAGAAAGTGAGCTGAGGGGCGATGCGCTGGCGGCACATACGGGGCGTGCTGCTCGACAAGGACGGCACGCTCATTGACTATCAGCGGACGTGGGTGCCGATCAATCGCGACGTGGCACTGGCCGCGGCGCGGGGCGACCAAGGGCTGGCTGACACGCTGTTGCGGGCGGGCGGGCATGATCCGGAGACCGATCGGGTGACGCCGGGGTCGCCGCTGGCGGCGGCGGGCGCGCAAGGGGTGGCGCGATGTTTCAGCGCCGTGCTTGGGGCTGCGACGCCGCCGGATCTGATGGCCATGATCGCGCGGATTTTCGCCGAGGGCGGCGGGCGCTATCCCGTGCTGATCGATGGGGCGGCTGAGGCCATCGCGGCGCTGAGGGCGCGTGGGCTGGTGGTGGGGTTGGCGACCAACGACGGCGTGGGCGGCATGAACGCGTCGCTGGCGCGGGTCGGGCTGGCTGACGCGTTCGCGTTCAAGGTGGCGGCCGACAGCGGCTATGGTGAGAAGCCGGGACCCGGGATGGCGTTAGCATTCGCGGCGGCCGTGGGGATCAAACCGCTACACCTCGCGGTCGTCGGCGATGCCGTGCACGACATGGAGATGGCGGCGGGGGCGGGATACGGGCTGAAGGTGGCGGTGTTGAGTGGTACCGGCACGCGGGCCGACCTGGAGCCGTTGGCGGATTTGGTGCTGGGGAGAGTCAGGGACTTGGCCGACGTGTTGGGGTGAGAGTGCCGAGTTGCAAGTTAGCAATTGCGACCGCCCCACATCCACCCTGCGGGCACCTTCTCCCCATGCGAGAGCAGGGGGAGAGGGGAAGTCAGTACGCCCCCGCGACCTGGCCGACGCTGTCTTTGTTGTAGAGATCGCGGCGGAACTGGATGACGCCGTCCTCGGTGGCCCAGGCGGTGATGTAGGCGAAGTAGAGTGGCACGGGCTTCTTGAGGCTGACGTCGAGGCGTTCGCCCGACGCCTTCATGGCCATCACGCGCTCGTGCGACCAGCCCTGGTCGGCCACCAGCCATGCGGCCAACTGGTCGATGCCGGAGACGCGCACGCAGCCGGAACTGGCAGCGCGAAAGTTGCGGCCGAACAGCGTGTCAGACGGCGTCGAGTGCATGTAGACGGAGTGACTGTTCTCGAAATTGATCTTGACGAAGCCGAGTGGGTTTTCGGGGCCGGGCTGCTGCTGGAACGTGTAGGCGGTGGCGGTAGCTGCCGTCCATTTGATCTTGGAGGTGTCGACCTTGCGGCCCTGCGCGTCGAGTGCGTCGATGCCGTATTTGGCGAGCACATCCTGGCCCTTGGCGGCCATGGCGGCGCCCTTGGGCACGAGATCCTGCGACAGCACGGTGGGTGGCAGGTGCCAGACGGGGTTGAAGTTCAACTGATGGATGGACGAGCGGAGGATCGGCGTTTGGCGATCGGGCTTGCCGACGACGCCGGAATGGCGCGAGACGACCTTATCACCATCCACGGCTTCGATCTGGGCTGCGGGAATGTTGACGACGACGTATTTGCGCGGGGCGGTGCGGGCCAGCTCGGTGAGGCGCTGGAGGTTGACCTTGAGCTGGCGCAGGCGAACGGCTGCCGGCACGTTGAGCGCGGCCATGGTGCGCTTGTCGATGACGCCGGTGGGGCTGAGGCCATTGGAGGCCTGGAAGCGCTTGACCGCTTTTTCCAGCCCATAATCGAAATTTTGCGATACATCGCTGTCGCTTTCACGGAGATCGGCAGACATGGCGAGGCGCTGCTTGACCAGCGCGACGGTCGGCAAGAACATGCCGACGTTCAGCTGTTGATCTTCCGGGACGGCGGGAAAGCCACCCTTGGCGACGACGTTCTCATACAGCTTGATGGCAGCGGCCATGGCAGCGAGGTTCTGCTTGGAGAGCGTCGGGAAGCCCTTTGGCGGCGCGGATTCCCACTCTTTGACGAAGTTACGGTCGATTTCAACGCGCTGACTTGGCCCATCGGCGTTGGGGAAGCCGACCCAGGTCGTGCCTTGTGCAAATGCCGGGGTGGCGAGCATGAGGCCAATTGCGGCGATGGCGGCAATTGCGACCCTCGCCCTAATAGCCCCGATCGCCGGGCGATCGCCGCCGCGAGACGTGAATAGCCGCATGCTCATGATTGTTCTACCGTGCTTTTGTTTCGTCGCGCGATTTTATCGGATAACCGCTTCACACTTATCCGATCGCGCTGCGGGGCGTTTGGCACTTTGTGTACCAGCCGCTATGTGTCGAGTCCCGTTAACAATTCACCAACGTTGGTATCCGGTTGCCAAACTTCGGCGCGCTGATGACTGCGGGACACAGCGCAGGATAGCCACTTCCGTGATTATCAGTGCGCAGCTCCTGCCAACAGTCCGTGGAGATAGGCGCCGTAAGCCGAACTGCCAAAGCCTTTGGCAAGTTCCTGCAACTGGGCCCGGGTGATGAAGCCCTGGGCATATGCGATCTCTTCGGGGCAGGCGATCTTGTAGCCCTGGCGATGGTCGAGCGTCTGCACGAAGGTGGAAGCTTCAACGAGACTTTCGGGGGTGCCGGTATCGAGCCAGGCGAAGCCGCGCCCGAGACGCTCGACGTGCAATTGGCCGCGCTCGAGATAGGCGCGGTTGACGTCGGTAATTTCGTATTCGCCGCGCGGCGACGGCTTGATGGTGCGCGCGATTTCGACGACTTGCTTGTCGTAGAAATAGAGACCGGTTACCGCCCATTGAGAGACGGGTTTAATGGGTTTTTCGACGATTGACGTCGGGCGATTGGCGGCGTCGAGGGCAACGACGCCGTAACGCTCGGGATCCTTGACCCAGTAGCCGAAGACGGTGGCGCCAACGGAGCGGTTGGCTGCCTGCCGCATGATGGCCGTCAAACCGTGCCCAAAGAAGATGTTGTCGCCGAGGATGAGGGCAGACGTGTCTCCGGCGACGAAGTCGGCTCCGATCACGTAAGCTTGGGCCAGTCCATTCGGCTGCTTCTGTTCCGCATAAGTGAGGTTCAAGCCCCACTGGCGGCCGTCACCGAGCAGGCGGCGGAAGCTCGGCAGGTCTTCGGGCGTGGAAATCAACAAGATGTCGCGGATGCCGGCCAGCATCAGTGTGGTGAGCGGATAATAGATCATCGGCTTGTCGTAGACGGGCAGTAGCTGCTTCGATGTCACGAGCGTCATCGGGTGCAATCGCGTACCGCGGCCGCCGGCTAGAATGATACCTTTCACGAGGATTTCCTCTGCTTGTCCTTAAGTGCCAGCAATCGGATGAGGCAGGCATCGATGCCGTCCTCCCATGGCGGAAGCGAAACGTCGAATACGTCTTGAAGTCGCCTGCCGTCGAGGCGCGAATTGGCGGGGCGACGGGCGGGCGTAGGATAAGCAGCCGAGCGAATGGCCGCAACTTCAGGCGCCCTGAGCCCGAAGTCAGTGGCGCGGGTGAAGACACGGTGTGCAAGTCCGCACCACGTCGTATTGCCTCGGTTTGTCACGTGATAAATACCCCAACGCGGATCGTCTGGTGGCGCTTTGGACATGGCGGTTGCGAGCCGCAATATTGCGTCGGCGAGATGCAGTGCGTAGGTGGGTGCGCCATGCTGGTCGTCGACGACAGAGATCCGGTCGCGCTCGGCGGCGAGGCGCAGCATCGTTTTGACGAAATTGGTGCCAACGGGGCTGACGACCCAGGATGTCCGCAGAATGAGATGGCGGGATGCGGAGGCGGCAACGAGTTGTTCCCCCAGTGTCTTTGATGCGCCGTAGACGTTGATTGGGCCGGTGGCATCACTCTCGACGTATGGCGCGTCCTTGGTACCGTCGAAAACGAAATCAGTCGAGATCTGGATGATCGGCGTATGTCGGCGCGCGCAGGCCGCAGCCAAGGCGCCGGCGGCGGCGCCGTTGATCAGCAGGGCAGCGTCGGCATCGGTCTCGGCCTTGTCGACGGCAGTATAAGCGGCAGCATTGACGACAACATCGGGTGCCAGCCGGTCGATGGCGGGGCCGATATCTTCGATGCGCGCGAGATCAAATTCCGGACGCGACAGGGTGACGATATCGATGGAATGCGGCGATGCGGCTGCGAGCTCGAGCAGCGATTGCGCAAGCTGGCCATGACGCCCGGTGACTATGACTCGCATGCCCTACTTTCAGTCAATGGCCGGCCGCCGCTAAGTGCGCGGCGCAGCGGCGGTCGCTTTGATCATTTGCACCAAGGTCTGGCCAAGCGCCTCGATCGAGAAAACGGTTTCGGCACGGCGGCGACCGCCGATGGCCAACCGGCTGCGCAGTTCGTGATCATTACGCAAGCGATTGATCGCTGCATACCATTGCTCATCGGTGGTGGCGAATAGCCCCGTTTCGGAATCGGCCTGCACCCAACAATTGGCCCCGACAGGGGATGCCACGGCGGCACGTCCGGCGGCCATGTACTGGATGAGCTTGTAGCCGCTTTTGAAGCGGCACCAGTCGTCGTCAGGCAGGGGATTAAGGCCGACGTGGCAGGCACTGATCAATTCCGCCTCGCGCGCTTCCGACCAAGCATGCTGCGCGATGCGAACTCCGGCCAATGCCGGAATGGAATTGGTTTCGCCGACGACAAGCAATCGCACGCCTTCGTTGGAGAGGCGCCGAAGGGGGGTAGCAATCGAGGCAAGATAAGGGGCGGTGAAGGGGCCACCGATCCAGCCGAGCGTGAAGTCCCCTGCCGGCTCGGGGCGCACGGGATAGTGCGCAACATCGAGGCCGGTGGGCAATAATTGGATCCGCGACTCGTCGGCGCCGATGTCCCGCGACCACTGCTGCAACCCTTCGTTGGCAACTGCCAGGACAGACGCGCGGCAAGCGATCGTCTGCATCTTGCGGGCGAGGCCGAGGCGGGTCAGCGTGGAGTTATTGTAGCGCAGGTGCCAGGCATCATCGAGATCGAGGAGCACGCGCGACTGACGTAGCAGAAAATTCTCCACGGCCGCGGGCAGGTAAGGGAGCGCCTCTTTCTCGATCCAGACGACATCGTAGTCCGGATGACTTGCCAGGGCACGAATGCGTCGGAGGTAATCGCCGATGAGTTTCAGGTAGTTCAGCCGATTGCCGGTATTGAGATGGACGATGTAGTCATCCTCGAAGAACGGACGCTCAATCAGCTCGATATCGTTGCTGCTGAGGTAGTCGCGGAAAACAAGAAAGCGCTGGCGGGAGCTCGCAGCGCTGCGCGAATACCGGGTCAAGGCGAGCACGCGGATCATTTTTTATTGCGGCCGACGTCCTCACTGGCGCCAAGTCCGTCCTGGTCGCTCCGAAGTTGTAATAGTTGATAGGGGGATGCAAAGCTAGATGATCCGCGGGTAGTGTCTCAGTTTGAAATTTCTTCGCCGCGCTTTTTGTAAGTTGCTGGGCGACCCGGCTTCGGTGCAGCTGCATCCATCAACGCCACAACATCCTCCATGCTCATCAGCTTGTCGGTGATGCCAGCGGCCATGGCAGGCGTCACCTTGAGCGTCTTATGGATGCGGCAAAAGTTATAAAACACGAAGTACAACGAGATTGCATAGATGTGGCTTTCGAGCTTCTTGGAGAAGCCGTTCGTCAGCCGCGTGAACCGGCGCATGCTCATGCGCATGGTAAGGTTCTGGCGCTCCACGTATGACGTGCTGATGTGCTTTTCGTCGGGCTTGCCCTCGATTGGCGTCTTGATGATACCTGTGCATTCGGCTGGGCTATAGCGACCCTTGGCGCTCTCAGGCGAGGCCCCATACAGTTTCACAAGCTGGGCATAATCCACGTCAGCACCGAACGCGCCTTCGACCGCTTGGAGATAAGCTTTCAGGCCATCGGTTGTGAGTTGGACGCGTGTGGCGAGGCGCGAAGCAACGCCATCAACGAAATACTTGGCCGTGTCGCCGCTGCGATCACCAACATACCATTGCAGAATCAGCTTGCTGTCGGCGTCGATAGCCGTCCACGTCCAAGTGTCGCCAGCGCCTTCAACCGGCTTTTTCATGGCCGCAACGTTCTTTTGCTTGGCTGCCGTGAAGCTCCAGATTTCGTCC
>JANXWC010000004.1 GCA_025351355.1 Hyphomicrobiaceae bacterium | reverse complement strand
GCCTGTCTCCTTGACCTTGTCGACGACGAGATACAGGCCGCCGCCATCCGCGTGACGCCCAGGCTTGGTAGCGGTGGATACGAAACGCGACTGCAACCTGTTGGAATGGCGGACCATGCGGGAGCCCCTTGCTATCCCATTTGCATGTTACCCCAGGTGCCCTAGTATTTACCCTAGTGGGCGACGCGGGTTGCCGCGAACGTCGGCGAACTGCCATAGCATATTTTGCTGGGTTCTATAGTGAGTTAACCACAGCTGCGTGAACGTGCCCGAACAACGCTAATCGCATAACCAGCGGACTCCGGCTCCGCCAGATTCTATTGATTTCATTGATTTCATTGAGTTTTGAGTGCGTCATTGCGCCAGCAAACGGTTTGGCATTGTTTTTGACCGTGACCGTGAGCCTGAACAAACTTCGACGTGGAAGCGGCTTCGCAGGTGCAAACACGTATCTCTGGCGTAGCGACGCAGTTACATCAAATCACCGCGTGCGCGACTTCAGCAAGTGGCGCTTGAATGCCTCAAGCGTCTCTGCGCTGACGTGATGCTCGATGCCTTCGGCGTCAATTCGAGCGGTGTCGGTGCTTACGCCGAGGACCATCAGGAAAGCTTCCACGATCTGATGTCGCCCCCGGCTTTCGCGGGCGACGCGCGTCCCGGTCTCACTGAGGAATACGCCGCGATAGGGCTTCTGCACAACGAGCCCTTCGGTGATCAGCCGTTGAAGCATTTTGGCAACCGTCGGCTGCGAGACACCCAGGCGAGACGCAATGTCGACCTGCCGAGCCTCTCCGCCATCGACCAGCAAGTCGTCGATCAACTCGACATAATCCTCAACCCGCGCCGCTCTCTGCGCCTCCCGCGTTCGACGGAAGCCTTCCGAATGGGTTTCCGCGTCGGGCAGCAATTTCTGGTGTGCAGGTGATCGGCGACTGCGGGGCACTATTTCGTTCCCTCGATAATATTGACGACAATGCATAGCATGGACTCCAATTGCTGCTCCAGTGGCGCGCGATCTCTCATTCGCATGCATTTTTTTCCGAGCAGAAGCGAGCCACGCTACAGACCAATATTGTCGACGGCACCTTCACTCCAACCGCGCATGTCCGTAGCTTTGAAATATAGCCTGTTGAATATTCATCGGTCGTGGTGTAACTTTGCAAGGTTCACTGCTGCGTCAGCTGGGAGAGCGTTCGATGACCGAGGCGAGGTCAACGGCTGAAGGTCGACCGGCATGGCGTTTTTCTGACGCGGATGCCGAAAATCGACCGAGCTTGTCCGAAGTCAACGCCAGCATACCGGTTTCCCGAAGCGGATCATGGCTGCGCCGCCTGCTGGCCTTTGCCGGTCCAGGTTATATGGTTTCGGTCGGATATATGGATCCCGGCAATTGGGCGACGGATATCGCGGGCGGCGCCCAGTTCGGCTATACGCTGCTCTCTGTGATCCTGCTGTCGAATTTGATGGCCATCTTGTTGCAGGCGCTCGCCGCCCGCCTTGGCATCGTGACCGGACGCGATCTCGCCCAAGCCTGCCGTGATGATTATTCCCGACCCGTAAATATCGCGCTGTGGGTTGCGTGCGAACTGGCAATAATCGCCTGCGACCTTGCAGAGGTCATCGGCACGGCCATCGCCTTGAAGTTGTTATTCGGCATTCCGCTGCTGACGGGCGCGCTGATAACCGTTCTTGATGCCTTTCTACTATTGCTACTCATGAATAAGGGATTTCGATTTTTGGAAGCATTTGTCATCGCACTGCTGGTGATCATCGCAGCGTGTTTCGCGATTCAGATTATTGCCGCAGCGCCCCCGTTTTCAGGTGTATTAAAAGGTTTTGTGCCGACCTCGGCAGTCGTAACCAACCCGGAGATGCTCTATATCGCTATTGGTATAATTGGCGCGACTGTGATGCCGCATAACCTCTATCTGCATTCGTCAATCGTACAGACCCGTGCCTATGAGCGGACAGATGCAGGTCGTCGTGACGCAATTCGGTGGGCGACCGCAGACAGTACAATCGCACTCACCTTGGCCTTGTTCGTCAACGCTGCCATTCTGATCATCGCAGCTGCAGCATTCCACAACAGTGGCCATGCGGACGTAAAGGAGATCGAGCAGGCCTATGAACTGTTGTCGCCGCTGGTAGGCATCGGCATCGCATCAACGCTGTTCGCGTTGGCGTTGCTCGCATCCGGCCTGAATTCGACGGTAACGGCGACGCTGGCCGGACAGATCGTCATGGAAGGTTTTCTTCGGGTGCGGCTGCCGAACTGGGCACGCCGCCTCGTCACTCGCGCGATCGCCATCGTTCCCGTTGTTTTTGTCATTGGCTTTTACGGCGAAAAAGCCACCGGGCAGTTGCTCGTTTTCAGTCAGGTAATTTTGTCGATGCAGTTGCCCTTCGCGGTCGTACCCTTGATTTGCATCGTAACGGACCGGAAGAAAATGGGCCAGTTCGTTGTGTCTCGATCAGTTGCAGTGCTTGCTTGGGCCGTAGCCGCGATCATCATATCGCTGAACCTCAAGCTGCTGTTCGACACGATCATGGGCGTCAGCTGACTTGAACCGAATTTACAGGATGCACGTCACATCGCCGCGAGCGTAGCCAATTCTATCGGCCATGGACACCGACGCGCGACCGGCGGAACTCAAGCGGCGAGTATGCGTTCATTGGCCAGTCGCTGTTCGCATGACAATCGGCCATAACGGGTGAGAGAATTGGACATTTTGCCGATCTCTGTCTCGACGAACGAAATCGTAGACGAGCTTCAGTCCGTTTGCGGACGGCGACTCCCAACACTAATCGGAGCGTTTGAATGTCTGTGACACAATTGGATCCGCCGCTGCCGGTCGACACACCGAAAGGAAAAGGATTGGCCCATCTTGTGATCGACTATGGACCCGAATATAATATAATGTGGACAGTTTTTATGGATGAAACCGGCGAATGCTGGACGTTCGGCAACCCAGAGATTCGAGCGCAAAAAAACATTACGCTAGGACGTACATATAAACGCCTTTCCACCGGAAATGTGGTGGCTATGGCCGGGGAAAATACTTCCACCTGAGAATATACTTCCACCTAAATATTTTGAAATTAGTAACTAAAAAATATAAAAAGAAAAGTCGCCAAGCAATTAGCTTGACGACTTCTTTATTCTACTCAAAGATTATATCTCTGTTTACGGACGGAACTGCCCGCTGCTTGTTGGCGGCATAAAACCGCCGCCAGCATCTGAGGCTGTCCCACCGGCCGGCCGATTGCGGCGATCATTCATGAACTGTTCGAACTCCTGCTTGTCCTTGGCCTCGCGCAACTTATCGAGGAACGATTTGAACTCGCCGAATTCCTCTTCGAGGCGTTTCATTGTCGCCTCGCGGTAATCATCGAAAGCCCGGTTGCCACTCGGCGAAAAACCAGCTGCATAGCTTCGCTGCGAATTGGGGTTGGAACCCCAACGATCCATCTTGTCCTGAAATTTTTGCATCTTCCGTTCCCAGCGGGATCCCCACGAGGAATTGCGACCGCATCCCATTCTTCCGCTCCATATCAAGTAGGCCAGAATTGCCAGCCCGACGGGCCAGAATAGAACGAACCCGAGTACCATGACGGCAATCCATGCCGCCTGACCCAAGTCGTCCAATTTCGCTACGAGCTCCGACATCGTGCACTCCGTTTCAGATGTGAATGTAATTCACATTTACATAAATAGGTGCTATGGCTGCCGCGTCAAGGTGTGTGTTTAGATTATTTTGCGCTTGGACCTAATTTATCTCCCGCCGGCGAGCCCATCGACGTAGATCAAAACGGCTGCTTCCAGCAGTTCTTCGGGCTTCATCGGAACGGGTCGGCGTGCCTCGTCGCCTCGGCCGAACAGGCTGGCGATCCCATGGCTGAGTGACCAGATATGCAGCGCCATCATCGATACCGGAGGTCGTTTGCCCGCCGGCAGCGTTGCAATGACGGCCTCGCAGGCGCCGCGCAGGACGCCAAACGCCTGCTCACTCGCCGCCGCAAGTTGCGGGTAGGCAGAAATGCGCAATCCGGATTCAAACATCGCCGTGTAGGTCGGCGTATGCTCTCGAGCGAATTTCAGGTAGGCGGCACCAACGCGATCGAGCGCGGGCAGCGGTTTGGGGCGGCCCTTGTCCCAGGCCGTCTGCAAGGTCGCGGTGAATTCGTCGAAGCCGCGCTTGGCCACGTCCGCCATCAGTTCATCCCTATCGCGAAAATGACGATATGGCGCGGCGGGGCTGACACCGGCAGCGCGGGCCGCCTCGGCGATAGTGAAGCCGGCCGGTCCCTTTTCGCGGATCAGCTGCAGCGCCGCATCGATCAGGGCTTCGCGCAGGTTTCCGTGGTGATAGGTGCGGCGCTTGCCGCTGTCCGATTGATCCCAGCTCATGTGCACGAGACTAACGCATTTTTTGACCAAGCGCACGCCCGGCCAATAGCCAGCTCATTGGGCCAGTCACGTCGACCGTCGACGCCCGGCCCGCGCGGCGACCGCCCCTTCCCTCGCCACGAAGCGGACAAGTGGCGCCCCGGTGCGCGCGAAGCTGGCAGAAGTCGGCAAAGGTGCGCGATGGTCACGAGGCATTGCCGCTGCCAATAAGATCCCTGCAAGTTTCACGCGGCCGCCTCGTCGCCTATCGCACTACGGCGCGAGATGACTATCGGCTTCTCGATCAGGCGCACGTCGATGTGGTCCGAGGCCACCAGACGCGGATTGTGTGGCACGGTCGGACCTGCCGACGAGCGGTCTCGCCAGAAAGTCCAGCGCGGCACCTTATCGACACCGATCGGGAAAATCGTCAGGCTGTCCTGGTCAAATCGCATGCGCAAAAAGTTTTTGTAGTCTTTGATGCGCAGTGCAGCGAACGCGTCCTCGGCGTGCATCCGCAGCAGCACGCTGCTCAGAGTCCAGTATACCCCCCAAACGAAGCCGCCAACGATACCGCCGAGAATGATCTCCTGCAGCGGATAAAGTATAAAACCAAGAATCTGTCGCACACCCTTGGCAACAAGCGGGTCCCCGGTAGGTTTTTGTTGCAGCAGGCGTTGTTGCGCCGGCACTGGCGGCGCCGCGCGGCGCAGCTCTCCTGGCTTGGCTTTATCACCATATTGCTCGCGCTGTTCCGCACGCGCGGTGGACAAGGGCTCCAGCGCCTCCTTGATGCCGCGACCGATCACGCCGAGTTCGGTATTGCTTTTCTGCCAGAGCGTATTGACCTGGCGCTCCACAAAGGGCGACGTCCAATTATTCAGCATGACGAACAGGAAGCCGAGTGCGAACATGGTCGTCACGTGCGCCGACCAATGCAAAGTGCCGATGAAAATCTTCGCGAACCAATGACGCCAAACCGGCTTTTCGCGCGCATCGACGTACCAGATCAGTGTCAGCAACAGCCCGCCAAGCATGGCCACGAGCGGAATCGAAACGAGGCTCGCCTGCAGGACATATAACGGAAAATATTGAAAGGTTTCAAAGTAGCCGGAGTGCACGCCGACGGCGTCGATCTTGCCCGCTGATATGTCGTGACGCTCGACCACCGAATAGAATTGCCAGGTAATGATCCAGTAGATGATGCCGACGCCGAGCGCGAATGGAAGGTTGAAGAGCGGGAACAGCAAATTGCGCAGGCTGATCAGACGGCTCAAACCTTTGCTCGGATAACACACCGGTGCTTCCTGCTTGAGGATGCGGGTGCGTTTAACGCGCTTCTTGCCGTGCAGCGCCTCATCGATGGGCTCGAAGACCCCGCCGACCGCTTCGCCGACTTCGCGCACGACTGCGTCGGCGGGTGCCTGCTTTTTCTCACGCAGCTTGATGCCAACCTCGTGCGCCTGCCACACCGGTTCCGGCGGCGCGCCTGCACTTTCCGGGCCGTAGGCCGCCACCTCGGCCTGCTGTGGCCAACGGACCGAAATCGATTCCTTCAGGACGTGGGTGGGATGCAGGAACGCGCCGCCGCCGCCGGCAGTGACGAAATGCACGTCGATATCGTTGGCAAAGTAGCGGTTGTAGTGGTGCCAGTCTCCGGCGAGCACGGCGCAGACACGGGCGCCCCGTTTGCGGGCTATGGTGGTAATCTTGAAGAAGTTCTCTTCTTCATCGTCTTCACCGGCCATTTCGGCGAGCAGCCAATCCGGCTCGGCAATGCAGATGATGAGGTTGTCGCCAGGCCCCATTTGTTCGGCGATCAGCTCAAAGTAGTTGATCTGTGCCGCGTCCAGGTATTTGGAGAACTGGATGTCGGGTCCCCAGATCCACCAATTGTAAGGAAGACGCAATGCCCAATAGCTGCGGTGCTGCTGGCACTGCCAGCCGCCGATCGTATTGCCTTTGGTCTCGCTGGATTTATCGCGTGACGAACAGAACAGGCTGTCAAACGCATTGAGCCCGTCATACCAGTCGTGATTGCCGGGAATGGCAAACAGCTTGCGCTCGGGTTTGGCTTTTTCGAATGCCCAGCCGAACGGGGTGATAAGCTTCTTCTTATAGTCCTCTCGGGTGGCCTGCGGGTAGCATTGGTCGCCGCCCATGATCAGCGTGTCGCCGGCAGGCAGCGGCGCAGAGAGCCCCGGCACCTTCAGTTCATTGATGGCCAGCAGATACGCCATCGTGTAGGTCGATTCAAAGCCATCACCCGTATCGGAGACGTAGTCGATCCAGAACGCCCCTTTGCTATCGAGGGCGACGCGCTTCATCGGGTCGGCCTGCGTGGGATCTCGATAATCGTAGCGCGCCTTCAAGGCTTTGCTGTCGGCCTGGTCGGTCGCAGCCTGGATCAGGCGCTGATCGGCGTATTGCCCGAACACATTGGAGATGAGCGTCCGAAAGCCGATACGGGTCAGCAGGCGCGGATCATACCAGCGCACCATGCGCGGCAGATGACCTGCGCGCAGCTCCTTCAAAGCATCGACCTGCATGAATTCTCCCCACGGAAATGCAAGCGGGCCGCCGCCACAGACAGCCATTCGTCGCTCGCCGACGTAAGACTTTATCGTGCGGGCAAAGTTGGGCGGATGCAAGACGCGAGACCGTGACGCGGCAAGCGATGTCAGCAGAGACAACGAGCTATCTGCCGTCGTTGCAGAATCAAACCTTGCTCAGGCTCGAAATCCGGTCGATCAGCCGCGGGCTGCCGCTGGCGGTAGATCCTGAAGGCGTGGTCGATGGCTCGGAGGCGCCGACCCCGGGCTCGGCGGCGTCACGGTTTGCGACGGCCGGCACCGCTTGCGGTCCCCGCGAATTGGCGACACGTTCGGCGAGGCTGATCTTTGCTGCATTGGCGTCATTGCGGGCCGACTGGCCAGACGCCGGCAAACTGCCGGCGCCGAGGCGCCGCATCTGTTCCATGAAATGCGCACCTTGCAGCGCCAGCCGCTCGTTCGCCGCCGACAATTCTGCCCGCAGTTTGCGCACTAATTCGGTCTGCTGGTCGGTCTGTGTCTGCAGACCCGTCAGGCGCGCGCGCAAGGCCACCTTGCTGTCTGGTGTGTTGGCCGCTTCCGCACTGCGCAGCGCCGACAGTTCGGCAGTCAATGTCTTGATTTCGGCCGCCTGGTCTTCCGATTTCGACTTCAATGCACGCAATTCGCGTTCGACAACGGCACGCACTTCGTCGGGCGGCAACACGCCCATCAGCCCGGCAGGAAGTTCGCCCGGCGATCGTGCGCCGTTGACGCCAAGTGCCGAACCGGCTGCCTGACCGGGTTGCTCTGCGGCCTGTTGCAGCCGCGCAATCAACCCCGCCTGATCCCGCGTCTTGGCGCGCAGGCCTTCAATTTCGGCGCGCAACGCAACCTCGCCGCTGAATCGCGGGTCGTTGAGTGCTTCCCGGTTGCGTCCTCCACGCACCGTCAGCGATGTCGAAAGCCGCTCGATCTCAGCGTTCTGCTGGGCATTGATAGATCTTGCCTCTTCGAGGGCATTTTGCTGCTTTGACGTCGACGACGAAAGAGAATTGATTTCACGATCCCGCGTTTCCAGCAGCACACGGGCCTCGTCCAATCGGGCCTCGACCTTCGGCAACCGCTCGCTCACTGTGTGCTCCAGCACGCGGCGCGCATTTTCGAATTCTTCGACGGAGGACCGCAGCGTCGTCACTTCGCTTTCGAGCTGCGCAATGCTCGCGTCACGCCGGTTGAGATCAATCATGTGCCGGGCGCGTTTCAGGTCGGCCTGCTCGATCTTGGCTTCGAGGCGGTGCACGGTCATGGCGAACTCGGCGCGCAGACGATCCTTGTCAGCACGGATTTCCGTCTCGGTAACCGGCAGGCGCTCCTTGATGCGCTGCGTGGTCAGGCGCACAGCACGGGACCAGAACGCCGGGGCGAATGTCAAAGCAAGCAGGGCCGCCGTGAGAAAACCCAACGTCACCAGCATGATCGATTGAATGGAAAGCACGTTGCCGACGCCCTTATGCCTCGCTCAAGGCGCCGTGTGTTCGACACGCCGCCTCAGCAACCTTACACTTCGCGACCTCGGCAGGCACCAGGAAACTGTCGGCTTCCCCCGGTGAACTTGCGCAGGGCGTCAAGCCCGTCCTAACGGCGCCTCAGAATGGATTCCACGTCGGCTTATGGGTGAACTTGAGATACCCGACATTGGCGCCAAGACGCAGCCCAACGCCGGCGCGGATCGGTGCCAGCGTGATGTGGTCACGCGTCAGCAGCGTCATGCCAAGACCGCCGACCAGATAGGCTGACCCATCGACGCCACCGAACCGTTCGTAAATTTCGCCTGTCGAGTGCAGATTGTACACTAGGATCATAACCTTAGATCCAGCGCCGCCGAAGTCATAGCCCACCGACGGCCCCTGCCAGTAAACACGACGGGTTCCGGCATCGCGTGTATAGAGTGTGCCCTCGCCATAGCGCAGGCCCGCGACGAACGCGCCACCGCCCTCTTCGCCAAGGATATAACCGTTCGGACGTCCCTGCCGCTTGAAGACGTTTTCGACAATTTTGGCGAGGCCCTGACTCATGGAGCCGAAAAAGCCGTGGCCGGTGCTCATGATGTCGCCGGGGGAATAGGTGCCATCCGACCTGTAGGGTGCGCGATCGTCGGCGCGGCGGTCACCGTCGAAGCCACCGTCATAAGCGCGGTCGCGGTCGTAGTCCGCCGACGGCGCGCCGTAGGGTTGGCCGTAGCCCTGGTTAGTGGCCACCGGACCGTCGCGATAACCACCCCGCGGTTCGGCATATCCACCCTGCGGTGGCGGGTAATAGCCGTCGCGTGACGGCGGCGGGGGTGGATAGCTGTTAGGGCCTGGAATGGGCTGCACGGGCACCCGATCATAGGATTCGTAAGGCCGTGCTGGCTCGCTGTTGCGTGGTTGATAAACATCGTTGGGGCCTGCTTGAGCCACCACCGGGCCGCTGGGCGGTTCACGCGATGTCAATACGCCCAATCCCGCGCCAGTGTCGGCGGGTTGATAGGCATCGACCCGGCGCGGCCGGGGCGCAACGCGCGGCGCTGGACTGTCAAGGTAGGGACGATCAACGTCGCTGGCCTGCGCTGCCGCGGGCACCGTCGCCATCACTGTCGACATTGCCGAAACGACGGTCGTCGCCAACGCCAACACGGCCACGCCGCAGCAATTGTGCAGCGCGACCTTTGCATTGCAGGCATTTGTCCAGCGGTTCTTGAACATCGTTCTTTCCAGTCTTAGGCGTGTCATCGTGGGGCCGGCGACACTTTTGCCAACGATTTGCTTACGCCGAGTCTTTTGCGGAAGTGTTACCAAAGTGTGGCTGAAACAAGAGCTTTGTGCCGTTCTGAGCTACGCGTGCCGCAGGTAAACGGATTAAAAATTCCTGCGCGCTCAATATTGCACCGGCAGAACGTGTTGTCCCCAGGCCACGAAATCCGGGTTGAGGAACCGCGGCGCACTCCGACCGTAGGTCAGCGGCTGGCCATCCAATGTGGTGACAGTGCCCCCTGCGGCGACCAGAACAGCGTGGCCGGCGGCGGTGTCCCATTCGCAAGTACGGCCGAGTCTCGGGTATATGTCAGCTTCACCTTTGGCCAATACGCAAAATTTCAATGACGACCCCGCAGCAATGCGCTGAGCTATGCGATATTGCCCGAGAAACGCATCCGTTGCGACGTTGCCATGCGAGCGACTGGCAACCGCGATCAGCCCTCCCGCCGGTGCCGCGCGCGTGCGGATGGGCCGGGCTGTCAGGTTGGCGAAACGAGTTCGGGTCGCTGTGGGTTGCACGGGCGCCTCGATTGCCGATGCATCTCCGAGCGAAGCATAAATAATGCCAAGCGCCGGCGCGTAGACGATCCCGAAGCGGGGGGTGCCGTCACGGACGAGGGCGATATTGATTGTGAACTCCGGCCGGTCTGCAATGAATTCACGGGTGCCGTCCAACGGATCGATCAAAAAAAATTCCTGGCCCGCTGTTTTACCGATGTCGGGGACGTGGCCAGCCGCCACCGCCTCCTCGGCAACGACCGGAATGCCGGGCGCCAATGCGTTGAGAGCCGTCACGATCAACGTCTCCGATTCCTGGTCGGCGGCAGTCACCGGCGACGCGTCGGGTTTGCTGGAGACCGCTGTCTTGCGCCGGAAATAGCTCATCTGAATTCGCGCGGCAGCCAAAGTTACCGGCAACAGTGCATCGAACAGCTTGGCGTGGTCGATCGATATCGGCGTCGGCGTTTGCATCGGTCGTCACCTCGTTCACGCACTGTCGTCGGAGCCATGGCCGGCAATTCGCCAACCCCGTTTTCATCGGCGACCACCCCTGCAATCTTGACGACCTGTTAATCTGTTGTGGCGAAAAAACAATGGGCAGCCTCAATCGGCTGAAATAGGGCAGTTCCGTCGTCGCGCGCACCATCGCGCCCTTGGCAGAATGCACCCGAAGCAGTTATCACCAAAGCACACGACCTGCTGCTGGCTTTGACTGCCCACGTAAGCCAACGCATTCGGGTACCATGAAAAAATGCGAGCCGTGCAATGCTCAGCACCCGCCGCACCTACGAGGGCAACACATGAATCAGCGCATCCAACCGTCCGACCTCGAACTCGCTGCCCTCATTTCCAGCAAGATCTGCCATGACGTGATCAATCCGGTTGGCGCCATTCACAACGGCCTCGAAATTCTCGACGAAGACACCAACGTCGACGCGCAGCGCTATGCGTTGGAAATGATCCGCAACGTCACGGCGCAAGCATCGGCCCGCCTGCAGTTCGCCCGCTTCGCCTTTGGCGCGGCCGGTTCAGCCGGTGCCATGATAGACCTCGGCATGGCCGCCCAGGTCAGCCACGGTTTCGTCGGCATGGGCAAGCACAAGCTCATATGGCCAAATGCGGCTGGTACAATGAGCAAGGACCGGGTCAAACTGCTGCTCAACCTCATTTCATCCGCTGTCACGGCGTTGCCGCGCGGTGGCGACATCAGCGTGGTCGTGAACGGGCCGCTGACTAATCCGGGGTTCACATTGAACTGCCGCGGCGTCAGCGCAAGGCCGCCGCAATACCTCGTCGATTTCATCGCCGGCAATCCGCCGACCATCGATAGCCTCACCATCCAGGCCTACTATACCGCGCGCCTCGCGGCCACCGTCGGCATGGTGCTGGAGATCGTCAAGGACGGCGCCGACATCATCCTGCACGCCCATCCGCACACCTGATCCGTCGGCACGTCATAACGCCACCGCTGGAGCGCCTGATGCGGCGCGGCGGTGGCGTGCCTGTTGCCACTGAAGCCTGGGCAGCACCCAGCAGCGCCGCTTTTTCCTACTCTCCCCATGGCCTTCCATGGAAGAAGGTGGGCGCCCGGCGGCACACTGGTCGTAGCTACCAACACTTTCGAAAGGTCGAATCCCAGCGGACTGCTCGTCGTGCAATCAAAAATTGCATATTACAAACGAGCAATCATAAGTTAAGTGATTTCGTTCATTGTCGAATCCAAGACGCCGAACGTCACCCATGCGAAGGGCCGGCAATTTGAACCGCTCGGCATGCTGCCGGCATCTGCAGGGATTGTCAGGCCATGACTGTTAAACACTGTCTCGTCGTCGACGACAGCGATATCGTCCGCAAGGTTGAGCGTCATATGCTCGCTGTGTTGCAATTCAGGACTTCCGAAGCGGCAGATGTCGACGCCGCGTTGATGCAATGCGGCTTAGCTATGCCCGACGCGATCCTGTTGAATTGGAGAATGCCGAATGTCTCTGGCATCGAATGCCTGCAGCGCTTGCGGCGGATGGCGGGTGGCAAGGCACCGATCGTCCTGTATTGTCTGACCGAAAACGACGCGGTCGAAATCGCGCGTGCCCTTGAGGCCGGCGCCGATGAGGTGCTGATAAAACCATTCGATCGCGCGGCGCTCCGGCAGAAATTGGTGGCCGTCGACCTGCTCTGAACGTTGTCAGTTCGTCATCTTGGCAGGCAGCAGGCGTTTCACCGGCGCAGCTGATCCGCGATCCAGCGCAGGTTGCCGCCGGGCCGCGGAATCATTCAAACTCACGGCATACACTCGACAGGCCTGCGCTCGACAGTTGCCAACGACCTGCGTGGCGTCATAGCTTCACCGCAACGGTTGCGGGTCTACCCGCGTGCCGCCCTTGCGCCCTCGCGGACAGACACATCGCATGACACATCCCAGCCACCATGCCGCTCGCACGCCAGATAAAACGGCAATCATTTTGGGGCGTACCGGCGAAGCGATTACTTATCATGTGCTGGAATCGCGCTCCAACCAGGGTGCGCACCTGTTCCGGCAACTCGGGCTGAAGCGCGGGGCGTCCATCGCACTGCTGCTGGAGAACGGTCCGCGGCTGCACGACATCTGCCTGGCCGGCCAACGCACCGGTATTTTCTACACGCCCATGAGCACGCGGCTGTCGCTGTCGGAGGCGGAATACATCATTGCCGACTGCGCCGCCGAAGTGCTGATAGTTTCGGCGGGACTCATACCCTTGGCCGAGCAGTTGCTGAGCCGCGCGCCCGGGATCAAACATTTCTTCGCGGTGGGTGGCGAGATCGAAGGCTATCAATCCTACGAGGCCGCGACCGCAGCGCTGCCGACGACGCCCATCTCCGATCAGAGCGCGGGCCGCGACATGCTCTATTCGTCCGGCACGACTGGACGACCCAAAGGCGTGAAAACTGCGCTGACTGATGATGCCTTCGATGCGCCGTCGGTACTGATGCAAAGCACCGCCGCGCTTTACGGCTTCGGCGCCGACACAGTTTATCTGTCGCCAGCGCCGCTCTATCACGCGGCACCACTGCGGTTCACGATGACGGTGCTTCGCCTCGGCGGCACCGTTGTGATCATGGAAAAGTTTGATGCCGAGGCCGCGCTGGCGCTGATTGAGCGGTATCGCGTAACGCACAGCCAGTGGGTGCCGTCGATGTTCGTGCGGTTTCTCAAGCTGCCCGCGGCGGTGCGCGCCAAGTATGATCTGTCGTCGCTTAAGGTAGCGATCCACGCGGCAGCGCCCTGCCCGATCCCGGTCAAGGAGCAGATGATCAGCTGGTGGGGACCGGTGCTCTACGAATACTACGCAGGGACGGAGGGCAACGGCTTCGTCGCCTGTAATTCCAAGGAGTGGCTCGCACACAAGGGCACCGTCGGAAAGGCAATCACAGGTGAGCTGCGCATCCTCGACCCGAACGGTCACGTCCTGCCGCCGGGGCCTGAAAATGCCGGTGGTATCTATTTCGCCAACGCGCCCGAGTTCGAATATCACAACGATCCGGAGAAGACCGCCGCTTCACGCACCAAGGAGGGGTGGTCGACGTTGGGTGATATCGGCTACGTCGACGCCGACGGCTATCTGTATCTGACCGATCGCAAGTCGCATATGATCATCTCCGGCGGCGTCAACATTTATCCGCAGGAAGTCGAGGATCTGTTGATTACGCATCCAAAGCTGGCTGATGCGGCGGTCATCGGCGTGCCCAATGAAGAGTACGGCGAGGAAGTCAAAGCGGTCGTGCAGCCGCTCGACTGGGCCGACGCGACGCCAGCGTTCGCGGCGGAGCTGATCGCCTTCTGCCGCGCCAACATCAACCACGTCAAATGCCCGCGCTCCATCGACTTCGATCGCGAACTTCCCCGCCACCCGACCGGTAAACTCTACAAACGCCTCATCCGCGATCGCTACTGGCAAGGTCGCACCAACAAACTGGTTTGAGTGGAATGTTACGAGATTGAACGACTGACTGCCTGTTCTGCTTCAACAATAAATCGTACTGCATCTATAAACCAAAGTTCGAGGCACGATGTGACTTCAGAAGTCAGCAAGGCGCAGTTGCAGCAACTCGCCGACGAAAAATTAAAGGACGCGCAAATTCTCCTCAGCCAAAATGCATGTTCCAACGCCTACTATCTCGCAGGCTATGCCGTAGAACTTGCCTTGAAAGCATGTATCGCCAAAACATTTAAGGCTGACACTATCCCAGATAAGGCGTTTGTAATCGATACTTATAGCCACAAACTCCAAAACCTGGTCGCGACGGCGGGGCTGCATCCCGTGATGCTTGCCAGCCAAAAACAATATCCGAAATTCGCAACGCACTGGGGTATTGTGAACTTGTGGGGGCCGGAAGCACGCTATGCTAGCGCAACAACGGAAGAGGCGACCCAATTGCTTTCGGCGATTGGGGATAGCAATCATGGAGTCCTCCCTTGGATCAAGCAGCACTGGTAGACGGCGGCACCAAAGTCTTGCGCTCACTTAAACGCGAAGGCGTAAATGTTTCGGCGGCTTTGTGGGTACGCGATCCGGGGGAGAGATGGTCGTTTTGGGTTGCTCCGGATCGGTTGATCAGTCGAATGGACTTTTATAACTCACTTGCTTCTGCCATCGCCAAGCAGACATCAAGGTTGCGTTTTTTTGACATCGCCGATGTCAAAGTCGTCGATCCAAATAGTACGATTATTGCCGAGTTGCGAAAATATGGGCGCGTACGTGCTGCGCACCCAGTCACGCTCGAAAGCGAACGGCTTGGTAACACATTCGTAACCGAAGGATTGTTGCTTCAAATCGGCTAGTCGGGCTCAACTCACATTTTAGAATTGGCTCGACATTGTATACAATTGCAACTCTGGTGCGCACTTCAATCGCATCCCAAGGAGACGTTCATGAAAGCCGCAGTGCTCACCGCCTTGAACAAGCCGCTGGAAATTCTCGACCTCGAGCAGGATGGCCCCAAGCAAGGCGAGGTGCGCGTCAAGATGAAGGCGTCCGGGGTGTGCATGAGCGACTGGCACATGATGATCGGCGACTGGCCGACCAAGCTGCCGCTGGTGCCCGGCCATGAGGCGGCAGGCATCGTCGAGGAGGTCGGCCCGGGCGTCGCCAAAATCAAAAAAGGCGATCACGTCATCTTCTCGTTCGTGCCCCATTGCGGCCATTGTACCTACTGCTCAAAGGGCCGTTCCGTACTTTGTATCGGCCACCGCGAATCGCCTCCCGGCGGCATGTACGACGGCACGACGCGCATCAAGCTCAACGGATCGCCGGTATTCCAGATGGCGCGCATCGGCACGTTCAGCGAATATGTGGTGTGCTCGGAAGAGAACGTGGTGCCGATCCGCAAGGATATGCCGTGGGCGCAGGCGGCACTCGTCGGATGCTCCGTCGCGACGGGCGTCGGCGCCGCAACCCGCCACGCCAAGGTGGAGGCCGGATCGAGCGTTGTGGTCATCGGCTGCGGCGGCGTCGGGCTTAACATCGTGCAAGGCGCAAAACTGGCGGGTGCACGGCGCATCATCGCGGTTGACCTGCTCGACAACAAGCTGGAGTACGCCAAAGGCTTCGGCGCCACCGACACGATCAACGCCAAAAGCGAGAACGTCGGCAAGCGGGTCAAGGAGATCACCGGCGGCCTGGGCGCCGATTATGCATTTGACGCGATCGGCAGCCAGATCACCGCGACGCAGATCGTCGATGCCATCGCGCCCGGTGGTCATGCCACGCTTGTCGGCATTCCCGCCATGACTGTGACGGCGCCAATATCGCCGTTCATGATGGTCTTTCAGGAAAAGAAACTGACTGGCAGCATGTATGGTTCAGTCAATCCCAATGTCGATTTCCCCATCCTTTGCGATCTCTACATGCAAAAGAAAATCAATCTCGATGATCTCATCAGCCGCACCTACAAGCTGAGCGAAATAAACGAAGGTTTCGCGGCACTCGCGGCCGGTTCCCATGCCCGCGGCGTCGTGATGTTTGACTGACGTGATGATCGATAGAGGAGTGCGCCATGACACCCGAGCAAAAATTGACGTCGCTGGGGCTGGTGCTGCCGGAACTTCCGAAACCGGTGGCAAACTACGTGTCTTACAAGCGGGCCGGCGATATGCTGTACCTTTCCGGCCAGGGCCCGCGCCGCAATGACGGGGTGATGCACACCGGCAAGGTTGGCAAGGACGTGACGACGAAACAGGCCTACGAGCATGCCAAGTTGGTCGGCCTCGGTCTGCTGGCGGCGATGCGACAGGCCACCGGCGATCTCAGCAAGGTCGAAGTCATAAAAGTGCTGGGCATGGTCAACGGCGTGCCCGAGTTCACCGAGCAGCCCGCCGTCATCAACGGCTGCTCGGACCTTTTCGTGGAGGTGCTGGGTGATAAAGGCCGGCACGCGCGTTCGGCTGTCGGGATGGGATCGCTGCCAATGAACATCACCGTCGAAATCGAAGCGGTGTGCCGGATTCTGCCGTAACGGTCGGGCGGCGCGCGCGTCCCTCTGGTCTGATCCAGCAGGGCCACCCGCCTTAGTCTGAATTGCGGCGCTCGTAATCGGCGGCCTATTTATGCTAGGCCAACGGTGACTGACTAGTTTCGCGTATCGACGCCTGGGGGAATGTTCGTGCAGCGGCAACGGTATGGCCGGTCTACCGGCAGTTTTATGGACGTGTGTGGGCTGGCGCTAGCGCTGTCGATCGGCACGGTGATGCCGGCTGCGGCAGTTACGTGTTCAAAAACGAGTGTGGTTGCCATCAGCAAGCCCGGCTACTTCAGGTTTGCGGCTGCCAAGCAGGCGCAATCGGCGTGGTCGACCAAGGTTGCGCTTATGCAAGGTCTCGGTCCCGCCTACAGTCGTTGGGCAATGGCACGGGACAGCAAGGTAACGTGCCGCGAAATCGCCCGCCGCTATCGTTGCGTGGCAGTCGCCGATCCATGTCGCTGAACTTTCGTCGGTCTGAGTGGCCATCGGAGGCGGCATGGTGACTGAACCACCTGTTCCTCTGTGGCGCCGCATCTGGGATCTCTCCCAAATTCCACAGCGACCTTCGCCGCGTATTCCGCCGCCTTCCCTATTGCCTGCTGCCGGCGCTGTGCCCGGCAACCTCGAAGCTGAGAAAAAACCGGCCATGACAAGCATGAAGCCTGAAGACTTCGCCGCACGCAAAGCCGCCCTCGATTATCACGAGAGCGACCCACCCGGCAAAATCGCGATACGGCCGACCAAGCCCGTGGTCAACCAAAACGACCTGGCGCTCGCCTATTCGCCGGGCGTCGCCTACGCCTGCACGGCTATTGCCGAAGATCCAGCGATGGCGGTGCGCCTGACCGCGCGCGGCAATCTGGTTGCCGTCATCACCAACGGCACGGCTGTGCTCGGGCTGGGTAACATCGGCCCGCTGGCCTCCAAGCCCGTCATGGAAGGCAAGGCGGTACTGTTCAAGAAGTTCGCCGGCATCGACTGCTTCGATATAGAAGTGGCTGAAAACGACGTCGATCCCTTCGTCGAATGCGTGGCGCGGTTGGAGCCGTCGTTCGGCGGTATCAACCTCGAAGATATCAAGGCGCCGGAATGCTTCGAGATCGAGAAGCGGTTGCAGGCGCGCATGAAGATCCCGGTGTTCCACGATGATCAGCACGGGACAGCCATCGTCGTGACCGCCGGCATCCTCAACGGCCTGAAGGTGGTCGGCAAGAAGATCGAGGACGTGCGTCTTGTCACGTCGGGCGCCGGCGCGGCCGCACTTGCCTGTCTCAATCTGCTCGTCGCCCTCGGGATGAAGCGCGAGAACATCACCGTCACCGACATCAAGGGCGTAGTCTACAAGGGTCGCGTCGAGTTGATGGACCCCTATAAAGAACCGTTCGCGCAGGAGACCAACGCACGCACCTTGGCGGAAGTTATGCCCGGGGCGGATATATTTCTCGGGCTGTCGGCCGGACGCATCGTCTCGAAGGAGATGGTTGCCAGCATGGGGCCAAAGCCGCTGGTGTTCGCGCTGGCCAACCCGACGCCGGAAATCATGCCGGAAGACGTCAAGGCCGTGCGCAGGGATGCCATCATCGCTTCGGGTCGCACCGACTACCCCAATCAGATCAACAACGTGCTGTGCTTCCCGTTTATTTTCCGCGGCGCACTCGATGTCGGCGCCACGACCATCAACGAGGAGATGAAAAAGGCGGCAGTCAAAGCGCTGGCTGGCATCGCCGACCAGGCGGCGTCCGATATCGTCACTTCGGCCTATGGCGCCGATACCTTCGTGTTCGGGCCGGAATACATTCTACCCAAGCCCTTCGATCCGCGCCTGATTACCGAAATCGCACCGGCGGTGGCACAAGCGGCCATGGACTCGGGCGTCGCAACCAGACCGATCGCCGATCTAGAAACCTACCGGCAGAAATTGTCGACGTTCGTTTATCGCTCCGGCTTCGTGATGAAGCCGGTATTCGAGGCTGCGCAGCGTTCGCCTAAGCGGTTGATCTTTGCCGAGGGCGCGCACCCCTACGTGCTGCAGGCCGCTGCCCAGGCGATCCAGGCCGGCATCGCGCGCCCGACCTTGATCGGTTTCCGCGAGGATATTCTGCGCGCAGCCAACCATCTCGGGCTGCGTATCAAACCGGACGTCGATTTCGATCTCGTCGATCCCAACACCGACAAGCGCATGGGCAGCCTCGGCGACGAGTATCTGCGGCTGGTCGAGCGACGCGGCGTCTCGCCCGCACAAGCCCACAGGATCGCGCGCACATCGAATACGCCACTCGGCGCGTTGCTGCTCAAACGCGGTGATGGCGACGCGCTGATCTGCGGGCCCATCGGGCGGTTCCAGCGGCATCTGCAGCACGTCGACCAGATCATTGGCAAGGCACCGGGCGTCAAGGACTACGCCACGCTCTCGGCGCTCATCCTGCAGCAAGGTCCGCTGTTCCTCGCAGATACCTACGTGTCGTACGATCCGACCGCTGAGCAGCTTGCGGAAATGACCATGATGGCGGCCGATGAGGTTCGCCGCTTCGGCATCGAGCCGAAGGTGGCGTTTGTGTCGCATTCGAGCTTCGGCTCGGCCGATACGCTGTCGTCGGTCAAGATGCGACAGGCGTTGGCACTGCTGAAAGGCTGGGCGTCAGATCTCGAGGCGGAGGGCGAAATGCATGCCGACGCCGCGCTGTCGCCGTTCATCCGTGAGGAAATCTTCCCGAACTCACGTCTGCAAGGTGCTGCCAACTTGCTGGTCATGCCAAACCTGGACGCCGCCAACATCGCGTTCAACCTGCTGAAGGCGGTATCGGGTGGCGTAGCCATAAGCCCCATCTTGCTCGGCGCCGCCAAACCCGTGCACATCGTAACACCCTCCATCACCGTCCGCGGCCTCCTCAACATGGCCGCCCTCGCCGTCGTCGATTGCAACAAAGCCGTGGCAGCCAATCAGCGGTGATGCGGCTTTACCTTCTCCCCGTCTCCTTCCATGCAAGGGTCAGGGTGAGGGGCAGCCGTCTATTCCGAACTTGATTTGACGTCGGCAATATCCGCGGACACGCCGACGCGCCATCAGCACCATTGTCGCCAAAATCGCTCGTCGAACATGGCTCACCTCCGCCACGGACGAAGAGATCAAGCATCGCATAGTCAAGTGCAACATGGCCACGAGGGTTCAGTTGCTCGCCGCCAGAGCAAGAATGGCATCCGCAAACGCCTTCGGATCTTCTTGAGGCGGATTGTGGCCAACATTGTCAAACACCCGCCGTTCGTACTTCCCGGTAAAGTGCTTGTGATGATCTAACGATTTCTCTGCCGGATTTACATCATCGACGCCGCCATGAATGACGATTGTCGGCACTCCGATCTGGGGCAATCTTGCGAGCTTGGCTTCCACGGCTGCGTAGTGCGGATCACTCGGCGCGTTGCCCGCACGGTGCCGGTACGAATGAATTGTGACGTCCACGAAATCGGGATTGTCGAACGACGCGGCAGTTCTCGCGAACGTCGCTTCGTCAAACTTCCACGTCGGTGACCACAATCGCCATAGCAACTTGGCGATGTCGTCGCGCCTCTGAATCAGACCCTGCCGACCTCTCTCCGTGTGGAAATAATACTGATACCAGAACCGGTGCTCTTGCTCTGGATCAGCTGGCTTTGCCGCGCTCGCAATGTCTTGGATCTGATACCCAGTGCAGGTGACAAGTCCGTGCACGCGCGCGGGCCACAGGGCAGAAACAACGCATGCCGCCCGGCCACCCCAATCGAACCCAGCCAAGAGTGCCCGATTGATCTTGAGGGCGTCCAGCAACTCCAGGAGATCTTGTCCGAGAGCCGCTTGTTCACCCGACCTCATCGAAGTCGCAGACCGGAACCGTGTCGGGCCATAGCCCCTCAAGTAGGGAACGATAGTACGCAAGCCTGCAGCAGTCAGGTATGGGTGGACTTGATCATAAGCGCGGACATCGAATGGCCACCCGTGCAACAATACAACAGGCAACCCGCCGGAGGGTCCGAACTCCTCGTACGCGATTTCGAGCATAGGTGTTTGGATGCGATGCACGGCTGTCATGAGCATCTCCAACGCAATAAATCTGGTAAAATCAATAGTCACTGCTTCCACTTAGCAGAGCATAAAATTGTTGCGCTTGGAAGCTGCTGATCTTCCAAAATTAGCCGTACCGCTGTCGGCCGTAGTGATGCCAACTCTTACGTAACCAGACACGAGCCTCTTCCCGCTTGGCTGAACCATGGGCACACGGAGGAGCGTTCCTATTGAACGCCGCGCCAAATGCTATCCCGTTCCGACATGGGCTAGAGCATCAGCAAAAATTTGACGCAAGACATGCGCGGATAAATAACAGATTTAGAGTTGCCTCGGTGGGATTGCGCCTCGGCCCAACTGGCAGGCGGCGCAGCACACGGCGGGCTTGCGCCGGGCACGTGTCACATCGTATGCCCGGCCCATTCCGCAACGCTTGCTCCTGGATCGCGAAGCCCATGCCCTCCACCGTTTTTGACAGCGCCATTTTCCGCGACGCCTTCGGGTCTCCCGATATGCGCGCGATCTTTGCCGACGAGGCGCTGGTCGCCCGCTATGTCGAGGTTGAGGTGGCATTGGCCAAGGTGCAGGGCGCACTCGGTTTGATCCCGGCGGACGCCGCGGTCGCCATCGCCAAAGGCGCGGACGCGTCGAAGATCGACCTGGCGAAGCTCAAGACCGAAACCGATCTGGTCGGCTATCCGATCGTCGGCGTGGTGCATCAGGTGCAGAAGCAGTGCGGCGATGCCGGTCGCTATCTGCACTGGGGCGCCACGACGCAGGACATCATGGATATGGCCACCGTGCTGCAAGTCCGTGCGGCACTGGATTTGATTGATGCCGATCTCAAGACCATCGGCGGTGATCTCGCCAAGCTCGCCGACACCCATCGCAAGACCGTCATGGCCGGGCGGACGCATTTGCAGCACGCGCTGCCGACGACTTTCGGGCTCAAGGTCGCTGTCTGGCTGTCGATGATCGACCGGCATCGCGAGCGGATCGTGCAGTTGCGCCCGCGCGTGCTGGTCGGCCAATTCGGCGGTGCAGCGGGCACGCTGGCGTCGCTGCAAGATAAGGGCCTCGCCGTCCACGACGCGCTGTGCGCCGAACTCAAACTCGGCACGCCGACGGTGCCATGGCATGTCGCGCGCGACGGGCTGGCCGAAACGGTGGCCCTGCTCGGCCTCGTCACCGGCACGCTCGGCAAGATCGCCACCGACGTGATGCTGTTGATGCAGACCGAAGTCGGCGAAGCGTTCGAGCCGTTCATGCCGGGGCGCGGTTCCTCCTCGACGATGCCGCAGAAGCGCAACCCCATCAGCGCCGAATTGATGGTGGCGGCGGCGCGCAGCGTGCGGCAGGATGTGGGGCTGATGCTCGATAGCCTCGCCGGCGCCGATCACGAGCGTGCGACGGGCCCCTGGCATCTCGAATGGATGGCCTTGCCACGTGCTTTCATTGCCACCGGTGGCGCTTTGGCGCAGGCCAAGTTCCTCTCCGGCGGCCTGATCGTGGATGCCGCGCGAATGCGCAAAAATCTCGATATGACCGGCGGCTTGATCGTCGCCGAGGCCGTTATGATGGCGCTGGCTGAGAAGATCGGCCGCGGTCCGGCTCACGATTGCGTGTACGGCGCTTGCCGCCGGGCTTTGGATGCAGGCACAATGCTGCTCGATGAACTGGTCAAGGAACCGAAAGTCACGGCGGCGATTGATCAGGCGACATTGCGTCGTCTGGTCGATCCGGCGGAGTATCTCGGCACCGCCGATGCCATGATCAGTCGTGTATTGGCGGCGCACGCACGAACAGTCTAAATTAACAGCGGGAGGCAAAGTGATGCGTAAGATGGCGATGACCGGTCTGCAATTCAGCCTGGGTTGCATTGTTGCAATGGGCGCCGTGCTTGAGTTCACTGCTCCCGCCTCAGCCGACAGCGTCACGGCGTGCAGCCGTTACGGCAAGGGCTGCCTCACAGCGCCCGTGCGCCGCACGCGTCAAGGTCTTGAAGTGCGCTTCCCCGGCGGCACTTGGGTCAACTGCTCCGGCGATTGCCGCGAAAAGCTGTGCGACGAAACCGTTGATTTCTGGGACACACATCGCCCCGAACACAGCAGCGGTGGCGGCCGGAATTGAAACCCGCGCGATCGTTGACCACCGTCGTATTCGACGTCGGCATGGTGCTGTTGGATTGGAATCCGCGCTATCTCTACCGCCACATATTCGCGGACGCGACGGAGATGGAGTGGTTCCTCGCCAACGTCTGCACGACGGAATGGAACCACGCGCAAGACGGCGGGCGCCCATGGCCCGACGCGGAAGCCGAAGCCATCTCTCGCTACCCGGCCTATGCCGATCAAGTCCGCGCCTTCCGTGCGCGTTGGCAGGAAATGGTACCGGGCGCCGTCGCCGGCAGCGTGGCCATCCTCGAGGCATTAGCAAAAGCGGGGGTACCGCTTTACGCAATCACCAATTTCGCCGGCGATACCTTCGCCGAGTCCTGCGCGCGTTTCCCGTTTTTCGCGCACTTTCGCGGCATCTTGGTATCCGGCCGTATCGGTGCGCTGAAGCCGGATTCCGCCATCTACCAGCGCCTCGCCACCGACTATGACGTCGAGCTCACCCGCTGCCTGTTCATCGACGACGTCCCAGCAAACGTCACCGCCGCCCGCGCCATCGGCATGACTGCCGTGCAGTTCACCACGCCGGAACAGCTGGCAGAAGATCTGCGCGAGCAGGGATTTGCAGTGTGAGCGGTGCGGTCGGTTGGCATCAAGTGCGAAAGAAAATCACGGGACTTTCGTATCATTGCCGTAGGCGCAATAAGTTGGATCTTGAGTAAGCTTCGGATCCATTACGCCTTCCTTCACCAACATCGCACGATATGGTGCCCATTTCACATTGGGATCTGCGGGCTGCAAATATTTTTCCGGAACAAACCTGGGAAGGCCCGCAGCTGCTTCTTTGGCATTGTCTTTCCAGGCTGAACCACCTGCGCGATCGACGCCTTGATAGATAACGAATTCATCAAAACCGCCTACCCCGCTTTCTTTCATCGCGATGACCAATAGTCTGTCCGCCTGATCCCGAGTGCATCTTTGCGTCCAGTACAGGTAGTCGTGAACGACTGCGGCACGGCTGTAGTTGCCGTGCGGGCTCAGTCCGAAAGACCACAACGCTTTTGGAATTGACGCGAAGTCAGTAACAAACCCTTTTGGCACTTTTATTTCTGTCTGAGTGTTCCCGATCACCCATTTCATATCCTCGGCGACTATCCAATACTCGTTGTCCCCGAATGCCCGGACCAACGGTGACTGGGGTGGCGCCTGACCGCTGCACATGACGGCGATACAAATAATAGCGAATTTCTCAATTGTCTTGAAAATCATTTTGACCTCTCATGAAAGCGGCGCAATGCGATGTTCGTGAATGAAAGTGGCGGCACGGTGCAATATTGAGCGACTTCTGCCTGAAGATTGATCACCAGCCACCGTCAAAACTAGCGCAGCTGACACGGACGGTCGAGGCCGATTAGATGACATTTGTCAACAGCTGACCCTCCATATCCCTCACCATCCATCAGATTTTTCCGTCGATTTTTATTGACCGTGTGACTCGGCGTGTGATTCAGAGAGTCTGCCCGAATCAGCGGGTGGAGATGTGTCGATATGGCTGGTGGGATCGAGGCGGTTGCCGCGTCGGTCTCGG